>DASRZZ010000143.1:0-6790 GCA_035685925.1 Syntrophales bacterium
CTGTGAGCGAGGATTTGAACTCGCAAAGCTCCTCATCGATCTTCTGTAAGACATCTTCTTTATTTTCCCAGTCGAAACCCACCTTGGATGCAGCTTCGGTCATCTTTTGCGCCCTCATGAGGGCGGGCATCGATCTGGGGACATTCTCCAGAATTCCATCTTTGCCTTTATCCTTCTTTTCAACATTCTTCTTTATATCGTCCCAGTTATGCTTGATCTCGTCCACGTTCTTGACCGTTTTGTCGCCGAACACATGGGGATGTCTCCTTATCATCTTCTCACCTACGGTCTCCATGACATCGGCTATTCTAAATTCATCGGCTTCTTCTGCGATGCGTGCGAGGAATAGTATCTGGAACAGAAGATCACCCATTTCCTCTTTGATTTCTGCGGGCTTTCCGCCCGCGATGGCATCGACAAGCTCATAGGTCTCTTCCAGGATATACCTCGCCATATCCTCTTTCTTCTGTCTTCTATCCCAGAGGCAGCCGTTCTCGGATCGCAATCTTTTGATTATCCCGAGGAGCTTCGCAAGCCCTTCGGGGATTTTGACATTTATGTCTTCCATTTCTTTCGCCCTGTCGCGGAACAACCGTTTAACTACTAGCATCTTTAGAATGGTGTTACAATCACAGAAATCCTTTTACGTATGCACGAGCAGATATCGCGTGTCTAATTTTGTTGTTGCATGTTCTCCTGTTAGTTTGTATAAAATATTAACAACAATAGTCATTTTGTCGTAAGCATCTTCGGTAAGCATAAGTCAACTCGGTTATCTTCTAAATTACGATTGTTCATGATAAGGAGGTTCATATGTCAAGCAGAGCGGATGATTTTATTAAGGGACTCCTGATCGGAGGATTGATTGGTGCAGCAATCGGCATCCTGTACGCGCCGAAGAGCGGCAAAGAGACGCGCGAAGACCTCTCCAGGAAGGCCGATGAATTGATTGAGAAGGCGAAGGAAGAATATGAACGTGCGGTGGAAAAAAGCAAGAAGGCATACGAGGCCGCGGTCAGCCGTCTGAGACAGATGGAGACTTCAGCGAAGGAAAAAGTGGAAGAAATGGAAGGGAAGGTTGATGAACTGGCCGATCGGGGGAAAGAAACAATTCTGGAGACAAAGGGCCGCCTGAAAAAGGCGATTGATGCAGGGGTCGAGGCCTTCAAAGAAGAAAAAGGAAAAGCTTAACGAAATTCGTACGGCATGCTAAAAGGGGGATAGATGCTACTCGAAATCAGCGTCGTAGTCTTGAGCATTGCGTTTCTCATTATCGCGTTGCTATCCATACCTTTCCTTCTGCAGATCTGGCGGACCGCAAAGAGCATGGCAGAAACCCTGCATATGCTTAATGAGAGTCTGCCTCATATTCTCAAGAACCTGGATGAAATCACCACGAACATCAACAAGGCGACACGTACGGCCAACGAGCAGATTGAGGGATTGGCGGTCGTGGCGAGACGCGTTCAGGGGCTTCTGGGTATGGTCGCGGACGTCGAAAACATCTTTCATGTTTTTGGAACGCGCGTCCCGGTTGTGAGAAGGATGAGAAATGCATTGGCCATCCTGACCGGCGTCAAGGTCTTTCTGAAGGTGTTTCTGTCTTCACCGAAATGTGAATAGCCGTGCACCTTGTATTCCTTCACTTTGAGGTAAATTTATGCCCCGCATCACGTTTGGGAAAAAAGGCGGGCGCATCCATGCAACAAAAGTCAGGAGCAAGTCTCAGGAAGGAAGGTCGCCTGAAGATGTAGTCCGCGACCTGAAAAAGCAGCAGGAGAGATTTGCCGGCGAGGATTACCGGGAGAGGTCACTTGCCCTGCACGGGCTCATATGCGCCCGCTGCGGAAGGGAGTTCGACGAGTCGACGCGGCATCTCCTCACAGTTCACCACAAGGACGGCAATCACAGCAACAACCCGCTTGACGGAAGTAACTGGGAAAATCTCTGCGCGTACTGTCATGAAGACGTTCACAGCCGCGAGCTTCTTGGCGAATACCTGCAAGGCGCGGCAGGCGGCGCTGAGGGCAGTTCCTCCGGGCTCGATCTCCGCACCGAAGATGCCTCTTCAGGGAAGCTCGGATCTCTGGGAGAGAAATTAAGGAAGGCGATGGAGAAAAAGGAAGGCCGCTAGAACGTCACCTGGCGATTCTTAGATTGTCTTTCTGTTTGACGATCTTGTCTCCCACCGAAGTGCCGCATATCGCACACGTATAATCATACTTGTCACCCTGGGAGAGGACGAGGAGCAGTCGCTTCCTCACGGGGACAGCCTTTTTACACCTGGGGCAGAGAAGTTCGGTTGCATCAAAGTCTCTGTATGTTTCCCTCGCCATCTCCGTTCAACCGTCCTTCTCCGGTATGGTCGTCGCGTTCATCAGCCAGACGGTGGCTTCGCTATCGCTTGGCGCCCGGTAATCTCCTCTCGGTGATAAAGACCCGCCTGACCCGACTTTCGGACCGTTGGGTATGCATGAACGCTTATACTGGCTCTGTTTGAAGAACCGCTCCAGGTAAATCATGAGCCACTGCTTTATTTCCCGGATCGTGTACTGGTTCCTTTTTTTCTTCGGCACGTTCGGCCACGGGCCTTTCGTCTTGTCTCGCCATGTGCAGTAAGCGATGAATGCTACCTTCGTGGGAAGGTAGCCGAACCTGGTTATGAAGAAATTATTGAAGTCCTGAAGATCATAAGGCCCGATCACGAATTCGGTCTTCTGCGCCGGCTGCGTGCCGTCAGTCCCCGGGATCAATTCGGGGCTGATTTCCGTCTCCAGAATATCGAGCAGTATCTCGGAGGCGTCCTCCGCGAAGAGTTGGGAAAGGGCGACCCAGCGGATCAGATGCTGGATGAGGGTCTTGGGTACGCTGGCGTTTACGCTGTAATGGGACATGTGGTCGCCCACGCCGTATGTGCACCAGCCTAAGGCGAGCTCGCTGAGATCCCCGGTTCCTATGACGATCGCCTTCTGCATGTTGGCTATGCGAAAAAGGTGAGAGGTGCGTTCACCAGCCTGGATATTTTCGAAGGTGATGTCATAGACTTCTTTCCCCTCCGCAAACGGATGGCCTATATCCTTCAGCATCTGCATACAGCTTGGTTTTATGTCCAGCTCATGGGACTCCGCGCCGATCGCCTTCATCAGCTTGATCGCATTCGTATAGGTTTTTTTTGAAGTTGCAAATCCGGGCATTGTGTAGGCCTTGATGTTGGATCTCGGAAGTCCTAGGAGATCCATGGTCCTTGCTGCGACGATCAGTGCATGCGTTGAGTCGAGACCGCCGGAGATGCCGATTACCACGTTTTCTATCTTCGATGACTTCAGGCGCTGGGCAAGCCCGTGCACCTGTATATTGTATGCCTCGTAACAGCGCTGATCGCGCTTTCCGGGGTCTGCAGGTATGTAAGGGAATCTCGGGTACTCCCTGTCGAGGAGTATCTTTTTTTCAATCGGGACGGTGCTAAACGACACCTTCCGAAATCTTTCCAGCCGCTCCCTGTGATTCTCGGCATTCTGGCCGAAGGTGTTCATGCGCATCCTGTCCTGAACCAGCCTGTCGAGGTCCACATCTCCATAAATCAGTTGAGGCTTTAAAGAGAAGCGTTCCGATTCCGCGAGCAGATTGCCATTCTCGTAGATCATGGCATGTCCATCCCATGCGAGGTCGGTCGTTGATTCGCCTGAGCCTGCTGCTGCATACAGATATGCGGATATGCAACGCGCAGACTGATTTGACGCAAGTGACTGGCGGTATTCGGATTTACCTATGGTGATATTGGACGCCGAGAGGTTCCCGATTAGAGTTGCCCCGGCCAGGGCTGCATAGCTTGAAGGCGGTATCGGCACCCAGACATCCTCGCAAATTTCAATGAAGAATCTGAAATTATTTATATTCTCAACGTTGAAAATGATGTCGGCGCCGAAAGGTACGTCCTTTTGACCGCAGATATCGATTACCTTTGACAGGACGCCTTGAGCCGGGCTGAATTGACGGCCTTCATAGAACTCGCGATAGTTCGGCAGGTATGATTTGACCGCAACACCCAGGATCTTGCCCCGGTGAATCACGATGCCGCAGTTAAAGAGACGAAAATCAACACGCAGGGGGGCGCCGATAATGAGAATCGTGTTCATCTCCTTCGTTGCCCCGAGGACCTGCTGGAGTCCTTCGTTCACGCCCTGAAGAAGCGCATCCTGGTGAAAAAGGTCTTCGTTTGAGTAAGATGAGATCCCGAGCTCGGGGAAAAGAGCGAGGATTGCGTTGTTGGCCGAAGCCTGCTTAAAGAGTCCGATCGTTTCGGCTACGTTAAAGGGTGCATCGGCAACCCTGACCTCAGGTATGCATACTGCCACCCTGATGAATCCATGATTGTACAAATTGAAAAATCCACGGTCTTCGTTCGATTCCATGGTGCAGGGCTTTCGTCTCACATTCTCAAGGTCTGCCGGATGCCTCCGGAAACAAAACAATTTTCGCCGACTTTAATTCTCTAAATTATTAGCGCAGTTTTGTCAAAGAAAAACGTGGCCCTTTGTCTTCAATCATATATTCCTTTCCACATAGGCATAGGCGCTGTGATTATGGATGCTCTCGAAATTCTCGGCCTCCACGCTGTACCAGGTGAAATTATCGATTCTGTTTAGAGCTTGGGCCACATTTCGCACTACGTCTTCGACGAACATGGGGTTTTCGTGGGCCTTTTCCGTAACGAATTTTTCATCAACCCTTTTTAGGAGCGAATAGACCTCACCGCTTCCCGAATCTTCGACAAGTCTTATCAGATCCTCGATCCAGAAGAATTTCTTGAAGCGCACCTTTGCCGTCACCATGCTTCTCTGGGTGTGAGCCCCGAAATTGCTTATTTCCTTTGAACAGGGACAGACGGTGGTGACGGGGACGATGACCCCAACGAGGAAGTCCTTCTTATTAGCATTGCTCTGTCCTCTGAACAGGCATGTATATTCCATCAGGCTTTTTGCTCCCGATACCGGCGCCGTTTTTTCGATGAAATACGGGAATTCGATCTCCATGTGTGCCGATTCCGCGTACAGCTTGTCCTTGACCTGTAGGAGGATCTTCTCGAAGGTTTTGATGTTTATTTGCCCCCTGAATTCATTTAGTATCTCGACGAAACGGCTCATGTGCGTACCCTTAAACTGATGGGGGAGGTCAACGTAGATGTTTATGGTTGCATTTACGTGCTGCGTACCGTTTGCGCGGTCTAGGACCACAATCGGGTATTTGATTCCTTTCACACCGACTTTCTGTATCGCTATTTTTCTGTTATCTTTTTGTTTCTGAACGTCTTTCATCGCTTTTCCCATAGTAAGTAGAGCAGGCGCCGCCTGATTCCCACACAGTGACCCTGGATACCGAAAGATTTTCTCTCTTCGCTTTTTCTGACATCCTGTCATAGATGTATCTTGCTATATTCTCTGAAGATGGACTTAGAGATTTAAAATAACTGACATCGTTTAAATACTTATGGTCTAACTCTTTCAGTATCTCGTCCGTCCATGCACGCAGTTTCCTGAAATCAATCAAGATGCCCGTCCTGTCCAGGGTGTCGGAACACACCGACACCTCAACGGCGAAATTGTGCCCGTGGAGTTTTTCACGGGATCCGCCCATCTCCATTAGCGTATGGGCGGCAGAAAAATCCTGTTTTATTGTGACTTCGTACACGGATTTTCAACCTGCGATTGATGTATCACACACTATAATGACAACAAAGCTTTAGTGTCAAGATGAGATGACTGAAAAGGTGAAATTAACGAGAAATTGGTGAAAATAACTAATGGACAAAAAATTTTTGTAAATAAATTTATTTCACGGTTGTGATGTGAATTAGCAACAGCTTATTATTACAGACGAAAAAATAATTTTTTTAAAAGTTATCGCAAATTTCAATTTGGTATAATACTTGCTCGTTAATCGATAAAAAGAAAAGAAAGACTTGAATCAATATAATTTTTTGTCATGAAGGAGGTGGTTGTAACAAAATCAGTTCGTGTCTGTAGATGGTATCTATGAATAGGAAGTCGCAAA
Organism: Syntrophales bacterium; assembly: GCA_035685925.1. Classification (GTDB taxonomy): domain Bacteria; phylum Desulfobacterota; class Syntrophia; order Syntrophales; family UBA2185; genus Fen-1135. The sequence continues at coordinate 6,052 of DASRZZ010000143.1, forward strand.
TTGACTCATTAAAATATTTATGATAAGCACAAATCGAAAGGAGAGATGAAAATGATTCGCGCATTTTACAAGAAGAGAGGACAGAAAGGTTTTACATTGATTGAGTTGATGATCGTTATCGCCATCATCGGTATTCTGGCGGCCATCGCTATCCCGCAGTTTGTGGCGTACAGGCAAAGAGGATTCAGTGCGTCATCCAACTCGGCGGCGCGGAATGCATACACAGCGGCACAGGCATTTTTCAGTGACTCGCCTGGGGGAACTATTACTGTTGCAGCCTTGACGGCATATGGTTATAATGCGGACTCAAATATTACCTTAACTTTGCAGTCTGGTGGACAGATTGGTACCTTCGTATTGCAGGCAGTTCATGTCGGTGGAGGTTCAACATTCCAGATCGATCAAAATGGCTCTTTTACAAGATCCTAATTGCTGATCACCTTATGTTGAGAGGGGGTGGGGGTTATATACCTCACCCCTTTTTTGTGGTTTAGACCTATGCGTATAGAGAATCACCTGAGCGATTTTGCGTTAAGTATGAAGTGGAAAACCGGAGAAATAAAGCGTTATACGACGCCGTTTCTCCTTTTCTTTGTCGTACTTGTCCTTACGTACTCGAACAGTTTTAATTGTTCATGGCATTTTGATGATTATCTAAACATAGTTGAGAATCCGGGCATTCAGATAAAAGCACTATCCTGGGAGGGGATAGAGAAGGGTCTTCACGGTATTGCTGGTA
>DASRZZ010000144.1:0-3576 GCA_035685925.1 Syntrophales bacterium
CCTTTCCTTTAGACATATGATGATTTTATCGGCGGGAAATACCTGGTTGTCGATTTGTCCTGGACAATATGGAAAGTTGGATTAACAGCTGTAAATATAATGCTTTTGATAATTTGTTTTCAAATTGAAATCACTTCAGAAAAACTATACGATGACCGATATGAGAAAATAAGCGGGTTTTCGTTTTCGCGGTTTTATCCGGGAGTTGGCCCTTCTTATGAAACGGCAGTGTGCGCCGGAGAGGGTCAAGATTTGCTGCTCGTTCATGGATAGCGGCAGCTACCAAGGAGATGGCGTGTATCATCCACATATACGGAAACTGACAATGATTCTGACACGGATTCTTGCCTGGAGAGTTATTCCATGTTGTTTCATTTTTTGTCTGTTCGTTTATTTGCAGTCGGTCTCCATAGCTTCTGCAAATGTGCAGATTAAGGGGAAGAAAAACGTCCTAATCCTCAATTCATACCATCAGGGCTATAAATGGACCGACGACGAGACGCAGGGCGCTGTAGCCGGGTTGGACCCTACCAGGAACGACTTCAAAGTAGTTATAGAATATATGGGCACGAAATGGTCTTATGCCGAGCCATATTTTGAGCAGCTTCGCAGAACTTATAAGTACAAATTCCAGAAGATCAGGTTCGATATTATCATCGCCACGGATGACGACGCGTTCAACTTTTTGAAGCGCAACCGCGACGAGCTCTTCCCGGATACGCCCGTCGTGTTCTGCGGGGTCAACTGGTTCAAGCCCGCGTCCGTACCAGCCGGATTCACAGGATATACCGGAGTCAATGAAGACGCCGACATCCCCGCAACGCTTGATCTGATGCTGAACCTCCATCCGGGGACAAAAAAGGTATACGTTGTTAACGACATGACAACGACAGGGAAAGAGATCCATGCGGAGTTCGATGGCATTGTCCCGAAATATACGAACAAAGTGAGCTTTACATTCCTTGAGAATATGGATATGAGCGAAATCCTTGACACTGTCGGCAAGCTTGGCAATGACAGTCTCGTGCTCATGACCCTCTTCCAGAAGGACAAGGCGGGCACCTTTTTCGAGTTCAGCGAGAGCACCGGCCTGATCTCGCAGAGCAGCAGAGTGCCTGTATATGGGCTGTGGGATTTTAACCTCGGTTTCGGGATAGTGGGCGGCATGCTCACCAGCGGCTACAATCAGGGCAAGAGAGCAGGTCAAGTGGCTGTGCGCATCCTGAAGGGAGAGAAGGCAGACGCGATCCCGGTCCTTATGAAAAGCCCGAACCGCTTCATGTTTGATTACACGCAGCTGCAGCGATGGAATATAAGCCGCTCGAATCTGCCTGCGGACAGTGTCGTGATCAACGAGCCTTCCTCATTCTACGCACTCAACAAGGGACTGGTCTGGGTGCTTATATCAGGTATCGTCGGATTGGGCATATTTATCTTGGTACTGTTTATCAATATAGTCAGGCGCAAGAATGTCATCCTTTCAGCCCAGCAGGAAACCTCAATGGACGGCATCATTGTGGTGGATGAAAGTGGCACCATCATATCTTACAACCGGCACTTTGTTGATTTGTGGGAGATCCCTCTCGAATTGGTGGATGCCAAGGATGATGCGCCGATTTTACAGTTGATAACAAACAGGGTTGCTGATCCGGAAGGGTTCGTGGCACGTGTAAAGTATCTTTACGAGCACAAGGAGGAGAAGAGTCAGGAGGAGATCTTTCTCAAGGACGGTAGAGTATTTGACCGATATTCGGCGCCGATGCGGGGAGATGATGGGAAATACTACGGAAGAGTCTGGTATTTCCGCGACATCACTGAACGTAAACGGATGGAGGAGGCACTATGGAAGTCGGAAAGCGTACTGCGTAAGATTTTTGATTCCATTCCCGACCTCCTTTCGGTCATCGACCGGGACCTCCGCATTGTTCGTTCCAACTGGCACGGCGGGTATGAGTATGTGTCCGAGGATATCCGTAACGAGTATCCATATTGCTATAAGGCATATTATCCCGGACAGGATAAGCCCTGCGAAGATTGCCATACCATCAAAGTATTCAGAACGGGCAAACCTGTGGCAATGGAAAAAATAAATCCGCGAATCGGTATCATGGAGATGCATGCTTATCCGGTTTTTGACGACGCGGGCAATGTGATCATGGCGGTCGAACATGTCCGGGACATAACTGAACGCAAGAGACTGGAAGAAGATTTAATAAAGGCCCATAAGCTTGAGTCCTTGGGGGTGCTTGCCGGCGGCATTGCCCACGACTTCAACAATCTGTTGACCGGCATTCTGGGAAATATCTCTCTGGCCAAAATAATGACGGACCCGGATGCGAAGGCTTTCAAGAGGCTGGACGAGGCCGAAAAGGCCGTATGTCGCGCCCGGGACCTGACGCAGCAGTTGATGACATTTTCCAAAGGGGGTTCTCCGGTCAAAAAGACCGCGTCCATAGAACAGATAGTAATGGATTCGGCCTCGTTTGTCCTGCGCGGCTCCAATGTCAGGTGTAAGTTCGCGGTTTCGGAAGATGTCTGGCCGGTTGAAGTGGATGAAGGACAGATGAACCAGGTCATTAACAATCTTATTATCAATGCCGATCAGTCTATGTCAGAAGGCGGGATTTTAGAAATCGGTATCGAAAATCTGACTGTCACTCCCGAAAATGAGATGTCGCTGACAGAGGGACGCTACGTGAAGTTCTCCATCAGAGACCACGGCGCAGGCATCCCCGAAGAATATCTTCACAAGATTTTCGATCCCTATTTCACTACCAAACAGAAGGGGAGCGGTCTCGGTCTGGCAAGCGTCTATTCCATAATCAAGAACCATGGCGGATTTGTCGGGGTGGAATCGAGAGTGGGTGTCGGCACGACGTTCCAGGTATATATCCCGGCGTCTGAAAACGGATTGCTGGAGTGTACGGAGAGAAAAGAATATCTCCATGCCGGTTCGGGAAAGATACTGGTTATGGATGATGAGGAAATCATCAGGGAGGTGGCCGCCGAAATTCTGGGGCACCTCGGCTACAACACCGCGCTCTGTTGCGATGGAAGCGAGGCGATTGAACTGTATCGGCAGGCGATTGCGACAAAAGAGCCTTTCGCTGCAGTCATAATGGATCTGACCATTCCCGGAGGGATGGGGGGGAAGGAAACGATGATAAAACTCCTGGAGATCGACAAGGGGGTGGTTGGAATCGTCTCCAGCGGCTATTGCAATGACCCGATCCTTTCAAGTTACTGGGATTATGGCTTTAGCGGCATTGTGGAAAAGCCCTATTCCCTGGATGAATTAGGCCAGGTTCTCCATGGACTGTTGGCCGGTGGTGGGTCATTGCAGCAATAAACAGGCTGTTATTCTGAATGGGTTTCTCAAAAAGCAGCCTGTCCCCTTTCCCAGCCATCTGACGTCTCCACCGGAGAGCACACCTTCCCAATCCGGCGCATCCCTGCGGAGTGCGTCAGAATGCCTTGCGGGGCTAGGAAGCCATCTGCAGCAATGGCTGATTTCACTTCTTGCCCGCGTGCGGCTTGCCAACTTCATCGAATTCAACAGTTCCGTGACCACCCTCC
>DASRZZ010000145.1:0-3177 GCA_035685925.1 Syntrophales bacterium
AGAAGCCCATGGTCCCTAGGGTCTGGAAGGGAGTAAAGCCAGCAGCAGATCATCCCTGGAAAGTCATGAGAGCCTTTGCCCGAGAAAGAAGAGAGTCAGCTTCAGCAGCTCTTTAAAAACAGGACATTTCTGCTTTGGTAATAATACGACATTTCTGCTTGGGGTTGACATGTTTCGTGATTGCTATTGATTATAGTTCGAAGGTATGTTAATCTGTAGTTTGGCAATGATGGAAATAAAATTATTTCTCAATAAAGTAGCAGTCGTAACAGGAGGGGCGAGGGGCATCGGCCGTTCGATCGTTCTCGCTCTGTGTAAAGAGGGCGCTGATTGTGCTTTCACGTATACGAAAAATCCTGCTGCGGCAGAATCGCTGACAAAAGAAATACAGTGCATGGGCAGGAGGGCTATGCATTTTCAACTGGACGTGAGGGATTTTGAAGGCACGAAAACGTTTGTAGAAGAGGTGAAAAAAGAATTCGGAAAGATCGATATCCTTGTCAATAATGCAGGCATCACTCGCGACAAGTCTCTTATGATGATGAATAAGGAAGACTGGTCCGAGGTAATCGATACAGATCTCACAGGCGTTTTCAATACAACCCGCGCATGCATCATCACCTTTCTGAAACAAAAGGGCGGAAACGTCGTGAATATCTCGTCGGTCAGCGGCATTCATCCGCTCCCCGGCCAAGTTAATTACGCGGCAGCAAAGGCAGGGGTGATAGGTTTTACCAAATCGCTGGCAAAAGAGGTTGCGCCGCATAACATAAGGGTGAATGCCGTCGCCCCCGGATTTGTGGATACTGACATGACAGCGGTTCTTACTGAGACATACCGTGAGAAGGCCATCAAGATGATTCCCCTGGGCAGATTCGGCACCTCCGATGAAGTGGCACAGGCTGTTGTATTCTTGTTGAGCGAGAAATCTCGGTATATCACAGGACAAGTATTACAAATAGATGGGGGACTGGGGATATAATTCAAGATGAAAAGAAAAGTTGTAATCTCAGGCATAGGTGTCCTTTCGCCCATTGGTATGGGCAGGGATAACTACTGGGCAAATCTATCACAGGGGAAAGCGGGATTCGGGAAAATAACTTTGTTCGATGCTGCACCCTTTAAAGTCCACTGCGCAGGTGAAATTACCGGCTTTGACCCTCTTCCTATTCTCGGCAAGAAAGGTCTGCGAGATCTTGACAGAAGCACAAAATTGATATGCTCTGCCGCTAAACAGGCTCTTGATGACGCCCAGCTCCAGATCACCGACGAAAACGCTCATTCTACTGGCGTCTCCATCGGCACAACCTTCGGCAGTCTCCACAGCATCTTCCAATTTGACCGTACTGGCCTTATTGAAGGTCCACGCTTTGTCAATCCGTCGCACTTTCCAAACACCGTGATAAATTCTCCAGCCAGCCATGTATCCATACGGTCAAGAATCAAAGGGTTTAATACCACTATATCCACAGGATTCTGCGCCAGTCTTGATGCAGTAGCCTATGCTGCTGATTTCATACAATTGAACAGGGCGGATGTCGTACTTGCAGGCGGTGTTGAAGAGCTTTGCGAGGAGACTTTTTTGGGCTTTCATAAGCTTGGTTTTTTATCGGGGACAGACAACTCAGAGCCTATTTGTTGTCCCTTTGATGCGAGAAGGAATGGAATAATGCTTTCTGAAGGAGCCGCAGTGCTGGTACTTGAAGATGAGGAGCATGCAATCAACAGAGGCGTTACCATTCTTGCAAGGATCTTGGGATATGGTAATGCTTTTGATCCTTCGGCCGATAACCACTTCAATCATGCAGGACGAGGACTAAAGAACGCTATTACCCTTGCGTTGAAAGACGCCTCCCTGAATCCGGAAGACATAGACTATATCTGTGCCTGTGCCAATTCGACTATCGGCCTTGACAGGATGGAGACAAGGGTGATAAAAGAGGTTTTTGGAAAGTATGCCTATATGGTCCCGGTGAGTTCGATAAAATCCATGGTAGGAGAGTCATTTTCAGCTTCCGGCGGGCTTTCCCTATCGGCTGGGGTAGGTGTAATACAGACCGGGTTAATAGCTCCCACGGTAAACTACAAGGAAAGAGACCCTGAGTGCGATCTCGATTATGTCCCCAATGAAGCGAGGAAAAAACGGGTGGATACCGTACTCGTAACCTCAACTGACCCATATGGCCAGAACACAGCCGTTGTTTTAGGCGCCTATAAAGGATAATGAATGCAACTTGACTTCGAAGAAATAAAGAGGCTCGTGCCCCAGCGTTTTCCCTTCATAATGATCGACAGGGTCCTGGAAATCGAACCCGGGAAATACGCCGTTGCAGTAAAGAATATCTCAGGCAATGATATGGTCTTTCTTGGCCATTTCCCTGAAAAAGCGGTTATGCCTGGTGCTTTAATAATAGAGGCAATGGCACAGACTGCCATAGTCCTTTTTGCGACTAATAAAAAAGGAGACGAAGGAAGCAAAAAGCGGATTTATTATTTTGGATCGGTCAAGGCGCGCTTTCTCCACCCCGCGGTGCCAGGAGACCAGTTGAAGATTAAGGTTGAAAATGTCAAATCCCTGCCGAACGGTGCCTATGTGTCGGGCGAAGCGTTTGTCGACGACAAAAAAATATCAGAGGCTGAGCTTGTATTTAGTGTAAGAGATGAATAAACGAGTAGTCATAACAGGACTAGGGGTCGTATCCTCAATTGGTATCGGATGGGAAGAATTCTGGGATGGTCTTCTCAAAGGCAAATCAGGCATAAGCCCCGTGTCATCTTTTGATACATCACATCATTTTACTCACAACGGTGGACAGGTAAAAAATTTCAAGGCTGAACAATTTATTTCAGATGATAAACTTAATACCCTTAGCCGGGCATCACAAATGGCGCTTGCAGCTGCGAAGCTTGCGATAAGTGATGCCGACCTGTCAAAAGATGAGCTATCAAAAATGAAGGTTGGTACCTGTATCGGAACGACTATGGGATCAGTTCAGACCTGTGAGATAATCAATGAACTTATTGTTCTACATGGAAAGACGGATTTCGATCATGAACTGATATGCCAAGTACCGACACACTCCGCACCTTCTGCAATAGCCAAGGACTTCAGCTTTCGCGGTCCAAGTATGATGTTCTCTACTGCCTGCGCAGCAGGTAATTATGCAATAGGGTATG
>DASRZZ010000146.1:0-34492 GCA_035685925.1 Syntrophales bacterium
AAACGTAAAAAATGCTTTAAGGTTGATCCCGGACATTGCAAAACCTCGCTGGGTTCGATTTTTTTGGCAAAAAACCTTTACCCGGCTTGATCTGCAGTGTCCATTACTTTTTAATCACTGCAACTTTTTTGGAGAAGAACCGAATATTTATAGTGGTGATGATATGACATTGTTCCAGGTAGGATGAATTTTGAATATACGAAAATAGATTAATAGGACTTAACTCAAGAGCTACTCCAAAATCTCTTGCATAAATTGCATGGTTGGGCTAAATATCGGAGCATAAATTTCATCATTTTACTTTGAAAAAAACTTTATGGAAACTTTACGGAAAAAACCGTAAACTTTGGTTTTTTACGGTGAAGTTATACTTTAACAATTCATGCTTAATTAATGATTTATATTAGATTTTGGCAGGGTGCCTGGGTGGCGGAATTGGTAGACGCAAGGGACTTAAAATCCCTCGATACTTAGTATCGTGCCGGTTCGACTCCGGCCCTAGGCACCAGTAAAATCGGGGTTTGGCTGAGATTGCATATCTCTTCCTTTTGTCGATTTTAGTAATTGTGCCCGCTCGCCTCTTAAGGTAGGTTTCATGCATCCGCGCGGCGAGTTTCAAATCTGTATCTGATACTATGTTGTATCTGTCAAAGATCGATCCACTTTTGTGGCCTGAAATCATCATAGCAACGTTTTCGTGTATTCCGACCCGGATCATATTTTTCAGTAGGGGCCATGAGATCAAAACGGGTGGTTCGATTCCTATTGCCTCGGCTAAGTGAAAGCAGACGAAAAAATGAAATACTTCCCGGCGAAACAACATATGTTATTTTTGATCCCGGGTAAAGCTAATTCACGCAAATTATGGGCGCTGAAACATCATCAAAAACAGTTTCCTTTTCACATGCGCATGGGATTATCTGGTATATACAGGAGACATAACGGCGATCTGGTCGCTCTGCGGCATGATCAAGCCTAAAACCCTCTCTAGTCGTATCCCTTCATCCGTCCACTTTCCTTCGGGACGTTGCACTCCTGCGACCATTTCTTCTCGACGCATAAGGAGAATGTTCTTATACTCATTCGCCCACAAAAGGATTTCTTAATCAAATGAAACAGAGATTTTACTGGAGGTTAATATGAATGTGTCGGATGTAAAGAAGATTGCAGTGATTGGCGCAGGGATCATGGGCCACGGAATCGCGCAGACCTTTGCCCTGGGAGGATACGAAGTTACCTTAAATGACATTGCCGGAGACATTTTGGATAAGGCGCTCCGTCAGGTCCGAAAAAATCTCGACACTTTTATCGAGTTTGGGATCACTACAGATGAGGCTGCGAAAGAGGCCATGGCAAGGATCAAGACGTCCGTGAGTCTGAAGGATACGGTTCAGGATGTTGACTTTGTTGCTGAAGCTCTTCCTGAAATCATGGATATGAAGAAACGCGTCTTCAAGGACCTTGATTCCTACTGTCCCTCTCATACCGTTGTTGCCAGTAACACCTCCGGCTTAAGTATGACAGAGATGGCCTCCGAGATTACGCGGCCGGATCAGGCTGTCATCGCCCACTGGTGGAACCCCCCTCATATCATCCCCCTCGTGGAGATCGTGAAGGGGCGCTATACCTCGGATGAAACAGTTAATTTAGTTTACCAGCTCCTTGTAGCCATCCGTAAGAAACCCGTCCGAATATTGAAAGAAGTGCCGGGGTTTCTTGGAAATCGCATGCAGTTTGCCCTCTATCGTGAGGCCCTTGCCTGTCTAAGAGACGGAGTGGCCTCGGCTGAAGATATCGACCTCGCCGTGAGGGCATCATTCGGCTTCCGGCTTCCGACTCTTGGCCCTCTTGAGACAAGTGACTTCGGCGGCCTCGACACGTTCCTAAACATCTCTGAATACCTCTTCAAAGAGATTGACCGATCAACTGAAGCGCCCGAGCTATTAAAGGAGAAGGTACGTGCGGGGAACCTAGGCGTGAAGTCGGGAGAAGGCTTCTATTCCTATCCCGGAGACAGGGCGCAGGAAAAGATCAAAGAACGGGACCGCCAATTTCTTCAGAGATTGAAATCACTGTATGTGGGAAAAGTCTAAACGCCGATAAAAGTGACGTACTCCTACCCCTGAACAATCTTGGCGCCCAGTGGCGAACGGTTTCTTCTTGCGGCCAGATCCGTGGATGATCTTGTGACATGGTCAATCGGCCTGTATGAGGTGCCGGAGCAATTCTAATAAGAGAAGGACAGAAAGCTGCCATTAAGAAGGCTTAGCGATAGAAGAGGTACCAGACGAGAGTGAAAATTGGTACCAGGATCGGTATGGAATACTTGATCATGTAGCTGAAGAAGCTTGGCATCTTTACATGAGTATGCTCTGCGATCGACTTCACCATAAAGTTAGGGCCGTTGCCTATGTATGTGCATGCTCCGAATGTGGCCGAGCCTGCGGCAGTTGCCGCCACATACTTCCAAGAGAGATTGTTGAGTAGGCGTGGCGCGTCTGCGGCTATCTGCAGTTTCGCCAGTTCATCGAGGGGCAAGAGTCCGAGCATGGCTTTTACGTCGGCAACGTTGTCGACACTTAGGCCGTGAAGGCCGCAGGCGGCGCTCAGGAAGTTCAGGTATGTGGGAGCATTGTCAAGGAAACTGGACAGTATGCCCGATGCCCAGTAGAACTGGCCCGGCTCCGTAAGCCCGATCTTGCCGGCGTTCAGCTCCAGCCAGTCGAGGACAGGGACCATCGTCATGAATATGCCGAAGAACAGGATCCCGACCTCCTTTACGGGAACGAAGTTGAATTCGTTCTCTTTGTGAATCTCTTCCCTCATTACGATGTAACTCAAAAAAGCAGCCGCAATCATCACTATTTCACGTACAGGTGTCTCCAGGAATAAGGCCAAGAGGATAACAACAAGAAAGATGCTGTGGTGCCAACCTTTCACAGAAAAACGTCCTTTAGTCTTTTTTGCAACCCGCACATCGGCATGTTTGGCCTTATTGTAGAAGTGCCTATCCATAAGATAAAACACGGCAAGGACAAGGGCGGTTTCCAACGCCCAGATGAGCCACAAATGTACCGTGACCCAGAAAAAGGGGACTCCTTTCAAGTAACCGAGAAAGAGGGGCGGGCCGACAGGCGTCAGGAGCCCTCCGATATTAGATACGGTAAAGATGAAGAAGACAACGTGATATGCAGAGAGTCGGCCCTTGTTCATTCTTAGGTATGGCCTGATGAGAATCATGGATGCGCCGGTATTGCTGAAGACGGCCGTGATGGTCGAACCTATGAGCAGCATCAACGTGTTGGAAAAGGGCGTTGCACCCTGGGGTATTCTTATCAGTATCCCGCCGGATACCACGAAAAGCGAACCCGTTATCGCCATGAAGCTGAAATAGTCAACTGCGGTGACACACATTCTTGGACCATTATTGAGGACGAATAAATAATAGAAGACCACAACCGCCGCAAGAACGAAGGAAACGTGCGGGTAATACCTCCCCCACCAGGCGCTGCTTATAAAAGGCACAATGGCTATGGCAAGTAGAAGGAGAACAAAAGGAGTAAGCATATATGCTTCCACAGGGAGAACCCTGTGACCTTCTGCCATTCTATGGAATGCAATGGCAATCGTGCATGCTAAGATGAGCAGCACGAGAGCTATAATCTTATGTCGGAGGTTCTTTCTCACCGTATTTTCAGGGCTGGCATGAGCCATGGTTGCCTTCCACCCGTTTTTGGCGCGTACGCATCAGCTCTTTGCGAAAAATAAGGCAGTTGAGGTTTTTTAATTTTCTCGTCTATGCCTTAACACATACCTGGGCGAACTTTGTTACATTGTCATCTTCACCAAGGGCTATAAGTTTGTCGCCCTGTGATATGACGTAACTTGCCAGAGGGTTGAATATCATCTGTCCGGATTCCTTTTTGACGGCCACGATAATCAGTCCGTATCGCTGTCTGATTTCCGATTCTTCAAGAGATTTTCCGATGACCGGCGAACCAGCGCAGATATCGATTTCATCCATTCTGAGTTCAAGACTCTGTCGTCTCGTTGTGATTTCTATAAAGTCTAGCATGGCCGGCCGCGAAATTGCCATGGCCATCCTCGTACCACCGAGGATATACGGAGATATAACCCGATCGGCGCCCGCTCTCAGAAGGCGGTGCTCAGATTCTATTTCCTCAGAGCGAGAGAGAACGTAGATATCGGGGTTGAGCTCTTTTGCTGTCAATATGACATAGAGATTCTGCGCGTCTGAAGGAAGGGCGCAGACAATACCCTTGGCCCTTTTTATGCCTGCTGCAATGAGGGTCTTATCTTGGGTGGCATCCCCTTTATAATAAATGAAGCCCTCTTCTCCTATTTTCTGTATGATTTCCGGGTTATCATCAATGATCACGAAATCGATTTTCTCTTGAGATAATTCCTTGCAAATCAGATATCCGATCCTGCCACAGCCACAGATTATATAATGATGATTGAGTTTTTTTATCATTTTCTCCAGTTTGCCCCTTCCCATAAGTGTTTTTAAGCGGCCTTCCACCATGGCTTCAGTCAGAAGACCGATCGTATAGAGCATGGTGCCGACCCCAAATATAACGAGGATGACGGTGAAAAACCTGCCGCCATCAGTTTCAGGGTAGAAATCCCCATATCCAACGGTAGAAAGAGTTATGACTGTTGTATAAAGGGACTCGGTCAGGCTCCATCCCTCAATGAAATGAAAACCCAACGTGCCGATAATGAAAATTGCAAGTAAGGCCAGTACGGCAAATTTCAGTCTTTTCGTTGTTACCAAGTGGATCTCCTGAACAGCGGCTCTTCATAGTGAAGATCAAGGCGGTACAAATACAAATTATTTATGATGTAACCATTGCGCAAGATAAACATTAATGCAATCGGGCAGGAAACTCAAACCTAAATTCATTTCTTTTCATTTTTATGGGAAATTCTTTTAGGGGTGTACAATTCGAGGTTCCCGCATGGTTTGTGTGAAGATCTCCTGAACGTGATGCGTATTATATCCTTATAAGTTATGCAGTACAATGCCTTCAATTTAATCAATTTAATTGTTATGGCGCTTCTATTGTGATAATTTGTCAACGAGTGAGATTTTTTACAAGATATTGAACAATGTTCTTTATGCTGGCGTGCGAGGTTTGTCATGGTGTCTAAGGAATCCATCCTCCTGCAGGAAAAGGTAAGATTATATGAAGCCGTTTTGAATAATATTCTAAGCGGCGTACTAATTACTGATCCTGATGGCTACGTCATCTTCTTTAGCGAAACGTATGGAAAGTTTCTGGGCATGAACCATCAGGAAAAGATTGGCAGGCATTGCACAGAAGTGATCGAGAATACGCGGATGCATATTGTAGCCCAAACCGGAATTCCGGAAATCAACCATCCGCACCGCATCATGGATCATGATATGGTCGTGCAGCGTCTCCCCATTTGGATAGATGGAAAATTGGTGGCTGTCTTCGGTCAGGTCATATTTGAGGATGTGAAAGATGTCAGCGTTCTGGCGAGTAAACTCAGTCTATTGGAAACAAAGGTTGAGCTTTTTCAAAAGGAATTAGTCAATCTGAGATCATCCAGATATTCGATAAATAACATTCAGGGGAAGAGCAAGATCATCACAGAATTGAAAAGATTAGCCCTGAAGGCAGCCACGGTTAATTCAACAGTACTCTTAATGGGGGAAAGCGGTACGGGGAAAGAACTCTTTGCACATGCCATCCATGACGCGAGCATGCGCAGACTTAATCCCTTCATTCGCATCAATTGTGCGGCGATTCCCAGGGATCTGCTGGAGGCTGAGCTTTTCGGCTATGAGCCTGGTGCCTTTACTGGTGCGACAAGACCCAAGCCAGGGAAGTTCGAAGTGGCACATCGCGGAACACTATTTCTTGATGAGATTAGTGAACTGCCGTTAGAAATGCAGCCAAAACTTCTACGTGTACTGGAAGACAAGGAGGTGGAGAGATTAGGAGGAACTCGCATAACAAAATGTGACTTTCGCTTGATTGCTGCAACACATGAAGATCTGGAAGAACTGGTTAGGCAGGGCGAATTCAGGGAAGACTTGTACTATAGATTAAATGTCATTCCCCTTAAGATACCGCCTCTGAGGGAAAGAAAAGGGGATATCTCTATACTTGCTAAAAATATCCTTGAGACACTTGCAACAGATTTGGGAAGGACGGCAACGCACATTTCCGATGAAGTATTGAAAACCTTCGAAAATTATAACTGGCCGGGCAATATTCGTGAGTTGTCCAACATACTGGAAAGAACCCTCTACTCCATGGAAGGACTTGAGGATACGATAAAGATGGAGCATCTGCCTGTCGTATTTCAGACGCAATCTGAAAGCGCTCCAAAGCTGCAAGGTTCATCATGGAGAAATATTAAGGATGTCTCAGAGAAGCAAGCCCTCTTGCAGGCGCTTCATGCGGCTAATAACAATAAACAGAAAGCGGCGCAAATTCTAGGCATTCACAGAACAGCCCTATACAAAAAAATGAAAAAATTTAATTTTTCTTGACAAAAAAGATGTCTACAATATGCTACATGTAGACATATCTATCTTTATAATCTAAGCCTATGAAATAGTGTGGTATTTTCCGATAAATATCGACAATTGCAGAAAGCTACTGCTCCAATGTGTCATCATTCATTAATTATTCATCCCTAGAAAGGCTCTTTTTTTTAACTATTTAGAAAATTTTGGTGTCTGGCATCAATGTTGCTTATGGCATAGTCGTAAAAATGGCAATTGAAGGGAGGTGATAGCGTAAGATTTTGCACACTGTGTCATGATTAATTGTTTACAACTAAAACAAAAAGGGCAGTGGTGAAATGGGAACCCGTGTATAGGTTTTCCGATAACAGAGATTTTTGATAAACGTATCTAGATAGACCATGCGGAGTAGGATTTCGTAAATTGACTAAATTGGAGGTTCAAAGTGGAAGTATTAGGTATCTTGTTGAGTCTTTTCTTATTGATGTTCATGGCATACCAGGGGTTTTCCGTTATATTGTTTGCCCCCGTATTTGCTCTTCTTGCCGCGGCTCTCCAAGGGCTGCCAGTCATGCCGTCTTATACCGAGTTGTTCATGGCGAAGGCGGTGGTATATGTTAAATTATTTTTCCCCGTTTTTATGCTGGGTGCGGTTCTCGGCAAGGTTATGGAGGATACTCTTCTGGCTAAAGGCATCTCGCACGCCATCATGGATAAGCTCGGCCACAAGCATGCCATTCTGGCTGTCGTATTGTCCTGTGCTATTCTTACCTATGGAGGCGTCAGCCTATTCGTCGTCGTTTTTGCGGTATACCCTTTTGCCGCAGCATTGTTCAAAGAAGCGAACATGCCGAAGCGTCTGATCCCTGGCTGTATCGCCTTAGGCTCATTTACATTCACGATGGACGCATTTCCGGGAACACCGCAAATACAGAACATCATCCCTACTACATTTTACGGTACAAATGGTTATGCGGCGCCGATTTCTGGTTTGGTCGGCGGAGTTTTGATCTTTATCATAGGGATGATTTATCTGCAATGGAGACTCAGAAAGGCGATGGGGAAAGGGGAAGGATATGGTGCTCACACGTTGAATGAGCCCATGGAAGCAGCGGATGTAAAGCTGCCTAAGTGGTACATTGCGATTCTGCCGTTGGTACTGGTACTGGCTGTCAATTATTACCTGTCGCGGGTTTATACCTGGGATCCTGCTATCCTAGCGCCTCTAAGCGGCATGAAGCTCCCCTTAATGGCGCCCGCTGTAAAGAATGTCATCGGTATCTGGGCGCTTGTTATTGGCCTTGTTTTGGGGATTGTTCTGGCCCTTGCAATGGGTTTCAAGAATATACCAAAGGATGGTGGATTACAGAAAGCGTTGAATATTGGCGCCATCGGTTCGCTGCTGGCCATCATGAATACCGCTTCCGAGGTTGGCTATGGCAATGTCATCGCCGCGTTGCCGGGATTCAAGTCCATCGCAGCAGCTCTTCTTGGAATCAAAATCGGTGGTACACCCCTAGTCTCTGAAGCGGTTTCGGTTACGACATTAGCCGGTATCACGGGTTCTGCATCGGGAGGTATGTCCATTGCCCTTGACCTCATGTCCAAGGACTGGCTTTCCTGGGCAAACTCGATAGGGATGTCGCCGGAGATTCTGCACAGGGTTGCATCAATGGCATCTGGCGGTTGCGATACTATGCCCCATAATGGCGCGGTTATTACCTTACTCGCCGTCTGCGGGTTGACTCATAAACAGTCGTACATCGATATCTTTGCCATGACTGTTATTAAGACGGGCATGGTCTTCGTAATTATCGCACTATACCTGCTCACTGGAATTTACTGACAATGAAATTAGAAAGGAGAACAAACCATGAAAAAACCTTTTAGGAAAGTTGCCGTGGTCGGTACCGGTATATTGGGAACTCAGATCGCCATGCTGGCTGCAAATGTCGGGTACAAAGTAAAAGTCTATGATCCGAGAGAAGGGGCCTTTGAGCTTGCTTTCAATAACCGTAAAGCGGAGCTCAAGGGGAAAAAGATTATGCCGTTCATTCCCTGGGTGAGATGGGAACGTATCAGAAAAGCCGTTGTACAGGTAACTGACCTGCGTGAAGCGGTAAAGGACGCCGATTTCGTGATTGAGGCTGCGCCGGAAAATGTGGAACTAAAGAATAAGGTCTTTAAGCAGCTGGGAGCAATGACGCCCAAGAACTGCATCCTGGCTACCAACAGCTCCTCCATCCCAGTTTCGAAGATGGAAAAGAGCAGCGGAAAGCCGGAACGCTGCCTGAATGTTCATTTCTATTTTCCTCTCCAGGGTACCAATATGGTAGATATCATGGGCGGGACGAAGACGCTACCCGCGGTGATGAAGAAGGGAAGGGAGTGGATCATATCCATCGGCTGCATTCCGCTAACGGTCAACAAGGAAATCCTCGGATTCTGTTTCAACCGAGTGTGGCGCGCCATCAAGCGTGAAGTCCTCTACATGTGGGGAAATGGGTTTGTAGATTTTCGTGACTCAGATCGTGGGTGGATGGTGTTCACGAAAATGAAAGAGGGTCCTTTTGGGCTAATGGATAAGGTCGGGCTCGATGTAGTCTATGATATCGAGATGGTGTATTACAACGAGTCCAAGGATCCTAAGGACAAGCCCCCGGACGCATTGCTCAAAATGGTGAAGGCGGGAAAACTGGGCGTAAAAAGCGGCAAGGGCTTCTATACGTATCCTAATCCTGAGTTTCTCAGGAAGGATTTTCTTAAGCCCAAGGGCTAAGCATTGCCTTGCCTAATTGACCCCGGGGTGTTCTATCGTGGGCTGTAAGCCCCGGGGTCCCTGCAAAAAGTACGTGGATAAAAGTGGGCAGCTTGGAAGCCATTAGTGGCCACTACAGAAGAAGTGTTCTTTCTTGGTGGAGAAACTTTTATAGGAGGCAGAAATGGAAAAAGTAAAATTCAAAATCCCGAATATGGAATGCAAATCCTGTGCGAATGCGATTGAAAAAAAATTGAAATCCATGGCAGGAGTCAAAGCCGTCGATATCAACCTTCAGGAAAAAGTGATCAACATAACGCATGACAATCCCAATCTATGCCAGGAAGATCTGACCTGCGCCGTTGAAGATATGGGGTATAAGGTACAGGTTCCGTAACCGGGGGTACTGAACGCTTTTCATTATCCAGAAATACAGAAGGAGAAAAGCCATGGGAGAAGTAGAGAGAGGACTTGAAGCGGTCAAAACGCTTATACATACCATTCTCGAGGAACTCCGGGCGCAGATCCGGCATAAGGGAAAAGTTGTCACAGGTGAGCAGGCGGCCGCGATCATAAGGGACAGCCGATATACGACAAGCACATTCCTCCGCATGAAACTTGGTGACGAACTGGCGAAAAGAGAGGTGGCGCCACATCTTTATGAGTCGAAGGATGAGGCTCACAGACACCTGACGGGGAAATAAGTACTGGATTCGTGTTTAGAGCACACCTGCGCCATACACTGTGTAGGAGGTTCAATGCGCTAATTTTGGCCCTAGCCCGAAATGTACAGAAGCTCATCAGACAAAAAGAAGAACCGTATTTGAATCAACGATACGCACGAATAAAACATTTACTTATGGGTAAATATATTTTGAACAGATAAGGAGTTATTTATGGGTTTGAAGGATGTGGTGATGGTGAGTGCCTGTAGGACTGCCATCGGTGATTTTTTGGGAAGCTTGAAGGATGTCCCGGCGCGACAATTGGCAATGACTGTCGGAACGGCGGCAATAGAGAGGGCCGGAATCCCCTCAGATCTTATTGATGAAATCTGCATGGGACAGCTTTACACCGCCATGCAGGGATCCTTGCCTGCAAGACAAGTGGGTATGAGGATAGGCCTCCCGCACAGAAGCGGCGCAGTGACTGTCAATCAGAACTGCACATCAGCGATGCGAGCGCTGGAGATCGCGTGCCACAATATAATGCTGGGCAAGACAGAGATCGGTCTTGCTGTGGGCGTGGAAAGTATGACGAATGCTCCTTATCTGATACCGAAGGCGAGGATGGGTTATCGGATGGGCCAGGGGACTATCGAAGACAGCATGCTGCATGACGGTTTAGTAGACGAGCTTGTTCCGGGTCACATGGGTGTGACAGCGGAGAATGTTGCCGAGAAATACCGGATTACGCGCAGGGAATGTGATGAGCATGCCTTGTTGAGTCATACACGGGCTGTCCAGGCTATTGATGAAGGGAGATTTAAACGAGAAATCGTTCCAGTCGAAATAAAGACAAAAAAAGGTGTCAAGATTTTTGATACAGATGAACATCCCATGAGAAATGCAAGCCTGGAATCCATGGGGCAGTTAGCGACGGTGTTTAAGAAAGGAGGCGTCGTTACTGCAGCTAATGCTTCCGGCATCAATGATGGGGCATCTGCTGCCGTAATCATGTCGAAAGATAAGGCGACAGAACTGGGAATCAAACCCCTTATGAAATTGATTAACATCTGCGGCGAGGGCGTTGACCCTGTATTTATGGGTCTTGGTCCGGCCGTGGCTGTTCCGAAATGCCTCAAGCAAGCGGGGATGAAATTCGAGGACATTGAATACTGGGAATTTCATGAAGCCTTTGCAGCACAGTGGCTGGGCGCGGGAAGGAAACTGAAGGAGGATTTCGGCATGGTGTTGGATATCGAAAAGATCAACCACAACGGTTCGGGTATTGCACTCGGGCATCCCGTAGGGAGTACGGGTCTGCGCATCATCGTTACCATGTACTACGAAATGGAAAGACTGGGCTTGGGGCTTGGCGGCGCGTCCTTATGTGTAGGTGGCGGGCCGGCGATGGCCTCATTATGGACAAGGGACATTTAACGTGACCAGAACGCAGTTTGTGCTGTTAGAAAGCGGTTTATGGATCCTCGTTTCTTGAAATGGATGGGAGAGACGCTTTGTCTTTATGCTTCTAACGTTGCCGCCGTAAAGAAGATGGCTGCAGCGTCAGGCATGGAAACGTCCGCGTGGGCGAGATTCGGTGAATATCTGCCGCGGATTTCTCCTCCCCCCTTTTCATATGATAAGATGGATGAGTGCTATCGGGAATGGCTGTCTTTCCTTGGTGCCGTACCCAAATCTGACCTCGATGCTCTGAAGGAAAAGGTGACAGTCCTTGAAGAGGAATGTGAGCAACTGAGGCAATCACTGGATATGTTGGTACAGGCATTATCTGGAGTGCAGCAAATACCGGTGACGATAAATCAATGGGTGGATCTGGCCAAGACAGTTACTGCCGTGCACCGTGAGTGGCTGAAGGATTTCAGAAGTCATTGGGACAAACCTGGCAAAAAGGAGGGGGAAAAATATGGAAGAAACTCAAAGTAGCTGGAATGACGTTATGTCGCAATGGATGAGATTTCAAGAGAGCCTCTGGAAGGAGTGGTTGACTTTCGCGGAGAAATCCATGGAATCGATGACGGGTGTGGCAAAAATGGGTGTAGCTGTTGGCGACAAGACCGCCGCGCCATGGAATCTCTACCAAAGTTGGTTTGAGTCGTTTCAGAAGGTCTTTGCCGAAAAAAGCGAGGAGGGTCTTGGTGCCACTGTATTCAATCGAACTTTCCACGCTTCCCGGGTCTACCTTGACCTACTGGATTTCTGGAGTAAGACGCTTAGTTCCCTCAAGGATTTTTCAATCGGAGAGCCTTTAAGCGTCGAGAAGATCAGAGACATACGCCAACGGTGGATTGGGCAGTATCAATCAATGATGGAGTCTCTGTGGGGCGGAGTGCCGTCCGCTGAGTTGAAGGAGACGGCGAACGCCTTATCTTCAGCTTCTGTGGCAGCTTCAGATCTTGCGTGGAGTTTCATTGAGCCCACATTCAAGAACATGACTCAAGTGCCGGGTGTGTTGGAAAAAGTGGTGAAAGGCGATAGGAGCGCCGTTGCAGACCTGGGAGGGATCTTTGTGAAGAATTATGAAGAAACGATTGGAAAGGCCCTCCTTGCCCCTTCTGTGGGTTATTTTAAGGAATTCAACGAGCGCGTGAACAACATGATGTATGCCTGCATTCAGTTCAACACTTCCAAGGCGGCTTTCTATTCTCTTTTTTATGCGACGGGTATCAAAGCTGCGGAGAGGGTATACGATAAATTTACTGAATTTGTTGGCAAGGAAATGACACCTGAGACATTTCGTGAATTTTATCGCATATGGTGGACGATCAACGAAGACGTGTACCAGGAACTCTTCCGTTCAGAAGAATTTAGCAAACTATCCCGTGAAGTTAATAGTAGAGGACTTCTGTTCAGAAAGTGGATTGATGATGTGTTTGAACAGATACTTAAGTTTACTAGTCTACCCAGCAAGAGAGATATGGATGAGATTTACCGAAGCCTTTATGATTTAAAGAAGGAAGTTCGCAATCAAAAACGTACAATGAAGGAATTGGAGGAGCGTCTGGGAAAAAGAAATTCAAAACGGAATCCTTCCCTCTAGGGGTTGAAGAGATTTGACATGAAAAGGAGGTTGGCAGTATGGGCGAAAATGTGATGGAAACCATGATCAAGGAAACAGCGAAAGTCCAGCAGAAGCTGTTGAAGGGCTTTGAGAATTTGATTAATATTAAAGACGTGGAAACAGGCATCACGCCCAAGGAGTTAGTATATCAGGAAGACAAAGTCCAACTCTTCCATTACGATCCCGGCTCAAAGAAAGCCTGTCCCGTTCCCCTGCTCGTTGTATACGCCCTCGTCAACCGTCAGTATATGATGGACATACAGGATGACCTATCCCTGTTCCGTAAGCTCCTCGAGCGCGGCCTTGACTTGTATGTCGTTGACTGGGGGTATCCGACGAAAATCGATAAATATCTCACCATGGAAGATTATATACTGGGTTACATGGACAACATCATGGACTTTGTGCGGGAGAAGACACGCAATGAGAAGGTAAATATCCTTGGCATATGCCAGGGAGGTACATTTTCAATCATCTATTCCGCCATTTTTCCGCAGAAGGTGAACACCCTGGTGACAATGGTCGCTCCGGTGGATTTTGACAGCGGAGACGCCCTGCTTAACGTCTGGGCGCCCTTCATAGACGCGGATTTGATGGTTGATGTGTTGGGAAATATTCCCGGAGAACTTCTGAACCTTGGGTTCCTTTGGCTCAAGCCGTTCCAGCTCATCATTGATAAATACGTGGGGCTTCTGGATCGGATCGATGATCCAGTTGCTACTAAGAACTTTCTGCGCATGGAGAAGTGGATATTTGATTCTCCAGACCAGCCCGGTGAAACATTCCGTAAGTATGTAAAAGAACTGTTCCAGGAAAACAGACTATGCAAGGGTCAGTTTGAGCTTGGCGGAAAGCTGGTAGAGCTCAAGAAGATTACCATGCCGGTCCTTAATATGTTCGGCGAACTTGATCACCTCGTCTCACCAAAGTGTTCCCGCCCCCTTTCGGAACTGGTCGGTTCGAAGGATGTAACGACCATTCCTTACCCGGTTGGTCACATAGGCATGTATGTCAGTTCCAGGGCGCAAAAGGAAATGGCACCCACCGTGGCGAATTGGCTCATTGAAAAGTCAGGAGGAGTAGTGAAAAAAAGTAGACAAAAGAAATCAGTACGTAAGAAGGGGACTCAAAGGAAATCGAAAAATTGATACGCCATATTATAAAAGTGTATCGTGCTGATAGGACCCGGAGGGACGGATAATAATGATAAAGGAGCGCAACACTTTCACCGTTGGAGAAGAAGCCGCACTGACCAGGATAATCAGTGATGATGATATCAGGACATTTGCTCGCATATCAGGGGATGACAATCCAGTACACGTCAATGATGAATACGCGAGAGGAACCATGTTTAAAGGGAGAATAGTGCACGGCATGCTTGTCGCGGGCTTGATATCCGCGGTATTGGGAACAAAGCTTCCGGGACCCGGGGCAATCTACATGAGCCAACAGTTACGATTCCTTGCTCCAGTCAAACCGGGTGAAGAGGTTACGGCCCGCGCGAAAGTCACTGAATGGAATGCCGAAAAAGGGCGTATTACGCTCTCGACGGATATCACAAATCAGAAAGGAATAGTCGTAATAACGGGGGAGGCACGGCTTGTCATGTCATCGTACTTGAAGACATGAGAGGGGGATATTGTGAAACGTTTGCGAAAAGGAGGTGACAAGATGACTTTCGGTGAAAAGGGACCATTCGCGGATTTTTTTTCCAAATTGCCAAAGGACAGTTTCGAATTCATGTTTGGAGGGGCAGATATGTATAACAAAATGGCGAAGGCATGGATGGATTACGTCCAGAGTGCGGCAAAGGGCAAACCTGAGGAACTCTTCAAGGCGTGGACGGATGCGATGCAAGGAGTATACAAAGATATGTCGGAGATGTTTACCAAGTCTTTCAAGCTGCCCGGAATATCTCCAATCTTAGGCAAACCTCCGTGGGGAGACGCTTTTGACGTCTGGCAGCAGCTTTTGAAAGACGCGCCTGGCGGACTTATCCCGCCGCAGGAGGGTATCGAGGAATTCATCAAATTCTCAAAGGGTTGGCAGAAGGGCTATATGAAATTGTTGGATGCTTGGCTCGGCTGTCTCGAGAAGACATCCGAGGCTTATAAATCGGCTGAAGAAAAGGGGCTTGATCCGGAGAAGGCCTGGAAATCCTGTCTTGAATCTTCGCAGGGATTGCTGGAGGCGTGGGTTTTATTTGCAACAGAACAATCAAAGGCTTATTTCGCATTTTGGGAATCATTAATGCCAAAGGGAAAAGGTGCTGCTAAGAAAGGCGGGGCTAAGCCGAAATAAGTAAAGACTGGTTAAGGGTTTGCTCTTGTGAAAAGCGAAGAAATGCGTCAATCATTGAATTGCTTTGAATAAATAGATATATCGGCCCGTCGTGGTATTTGCAGTAGAATGCTCTGGTGTGCTGACAAAAATCGGCGACAATTTACAGATACTCTGCCAGAAGCTTACGTACCACGATATGTGGCCGATATTTTTTGATGATGCGGTTCAATTTGTCCACCGAGTGATGCCAACATTTCCGTTGTCCCTAAGTTCCCATGAATGACTCACCGAGCACGGGTCCATGTGGACAAAGGGGTGTTGTGTGCTGGAGTAACAGCAATTATGCTGGCGCGCATACCTTGAGAAGTTCCGTATTATCGGGCGAGGCCAGCGCCCTGTCCATCATTTTTATTCACATCCTTTGGTAACATTTAATGTGCGGCAATTAGCCCAAGACAGCACAGTTGATGATAGCTGGGATCAGTGATATATTATCGTAATATGGAGTAGTGAGATATTGATTTGGATACCGCAGGGCAGGTTCTGCAATATAGGATCGATGAAAGGAAAAAGTATTGAGAAGCAAGCGTGACAACCATCAGCTTACTGTCATTGGCCTAGTGCTTTATGGACTAATTATGTTGTCCCTAATTTTGATCTATCGTGACTTGTTGATTACGATTACTGCGGTCACGATTATGGCGGTATTGTTGGTTCAATATATTGTTCCGTTGATAAGAGAGAAGAGAAAACAGAAGATTGATTCTGCTCGTGGCAGTGACAGGGAATAAAAGATCATTTCACATGAGTATCTCAATAAAGCTAAACGTTATGCAATAGTCTTTCCATTCAGAGGCGATTCGAAGAAGTTTTGAGCCTTGTTTTCGGGACTAATGCATCCGTCTGGGTGTTCAAAAAGTTCTTGAATATAAAACAATTGTATATTATAGGCAGACCTCTGAGACGGTGCAGTTTGATTGTGCGTCTTGGAAGTTCGTTTATGCATCATATATTTATTACATTGAATAAGTGGAAGGAGGGGAAGACATGAATGCAGTGTATGTTTTAATATTGGGTTTTATCGTAGCCTTCCTGGGTTATCGAGTCTACGCCAAGTATATCGATACGAAAGTTATGAAGGCTGATTCTAAGAGGGCTACTCCAGCCACGATGTACATGGATGGAGTGGAGTTTATGCCAACGAACAAGAATATCCTTTTCGGTTACCAGTTCAAATCTATTGCAGGTGCAGCGCCGATTATAGGCCCAATTATTGCGATTCAGTGGGGATGGCTGCCTGCCTTGATATGGATCCTGGCAGGGGCGTTTTTCATTGGGTGGATCCATGATTATTCGAGTGCGATGATCGCCATGAGACATGACGGCGCTTCATTCGGAGGGTTGAGCCATAAGCTGATTTCACCCAAGGCCAGAATGATCTTGCTATCATTCGTATATTTTTATCTTCTTCTCATAGCAGGTGCTTTCGGCAATGTCGTCGTCAGTACTGCCATAGGGCTGAAGGCTTCACCCATGGCATGGCTGCTGCTTACGGTCGGAGGCGTTCTGGCGGGACAGATGATTTATCGCTGGAAGAAGGATATAATCCTGACGACGGTAGTTACGGTTGTCATCGCTTTACTGGGAATCTATCTGGGAACAATCGCACCGTCGAATTCTATTATCGGAGATGAACTTGCGAACAGTCGGCCTCTGTGGGCGATTGTGGCATTTGTCTTCTGCTACTTCGCAGCCGTTTTGCCAATTTGGAGATTTGCGCTGCCGATCAACTACGTGGCGTCGTACATTGTTTTTCTCGGCCTCCTCTTCGGAATTATCGGAATCTTGGTACTCCATCCTGATTTTACGCTACCGGCCTACACTGCCTTTACGATTAAAATTGGACCGATATGGCCGATCATGTTTGTGACCATAGCCTGCGGCGCTATATCGGGCTGGCACAGCATAGTTTCGAGTTCAGGTACTGCACGACAGTTAGAGAATGAATTGGATGCCCGTCCCGTTGGTGGCGGTGTTATGTTCGTGGA
Source organism: Syntrophales bacterium (assembly GCA_035685925.1). Lineage (GTDB taxonomy): Bacteria > Desulfobacterota > Syntrophia > Syntrophales > UBA2185 > Fen-1135. The sequence continues at coordinate 17,360 of DASRZZ010000146.1, forward strand.
AATGATGCTTGCTGTTTTTGCCTTGATTATAGCAGGGACTATTTATGCATCACCCGCCGAATACGGCGCGGCCATAGCAAAAGGGCCGGGCGCCGTCTTCGCAGCAGGCGTATCGAAGTTTCTGGGGGTCCTAGGCATGCCCGCGGATGTAGGACGGGCCTACGGCAGCGTGATGATGATTGTCTTGGCGATAACTATTATGCAGTTGGTCATTAGATTCATGAGGATTGCGACTTCGGAACTCTTGAGTGATGTGAGTCCCGTCTTCAAGAACGCCCATGTGGGGACTATTATTGCGAGCATTTTGGGCATCACTGTTGTCCTGACCGGTTGGTGGCAATATCTCTGGGTGCTCTTTGGCGGTGCGAATCAATTGATGGCGTTCCTCGCATTGATGCTTATTACCGCTTATCTGATGTCCGAGGGCAAACCGTATTCCTGGGCATTTTACCCCATGATCTTTATGTTTGTCACCACGATTGCCGCGCTGCTATACACGTCTTATAATTTATTGGAAAAGGTGCTTTCGGGTGCAGTAAAGGGAGAGGCATTGGTTGGAAATACCTTGATGGGTGTTGTTGGTTTCTTTCTTGTCATTGCTGCACTGATTCTGGGTTTTGAGGGATTGAAGGCGTTTAAACGGTATCGGAAACTGAGATTACAACCGAAACCAGCTTCCGCATAGAAAGAACTATTCAGGGGCTGAAGTGGCATGGGGAAAGAGATTGACCCCATCGAGCCCCTTCAATATTTAAAAGGAGACATAGTCTTATGACAGAAAAAAAGAAGGGTGGATTCTTTAAAGCAGTGAAGGAATTTGCCTATGGCGTCGCCGCTCACGACTCGGCACGCTTTGCCCTAAAGACAAGGGCGAGTATGGAGCATCTATTTATACTGATTACCATGGGAGATATGCTTGGTGTGCCCATACTGCCACCGTACTATTCGTTGCGTCTACTACCCTATGTAGTACCTCAGATTTCTACCTGGAAAAGGCGCATGCTGAGGGAAAAGGATTTGACGGACGCCTTAGCCTGATAGAAAGGGGTGATTACAATTTCTCTAGAGAAGATATTCCATCTGTATCCGGATAGGCGCTATATAATGTTTGGCGGTAAAGGCGGGCTTGGGAAAACGACTTTCTCCGCTGCCACAGCATTTTACCTGGCGAAAAAAGGGAAACGTGTTCTTGTATTCTCGGTAGATCCCCAGGCTTCCCTGAGCGATATCTTTAAGACAAATATCTTCGGGAAGGGTCCTACGGAAATTATGCCGAACCTCTTCGCCCAGGAGATAGACGCGGACCGTCGCGTGAAGGAATACCAGCAACAGATCCGCCAGAAGATCCTTGACATGTACGGCATGGATAAAATTCCTGACGAGATTGAAAGCTACATACAGGCGGCTGCTGCGGAGCCTGCCATGGAAGAGAGCGCGATTTTCGACGAAGTCGTGGATATCGTGGTTACGGGCGGCTATGACTATTACATTTATGATCTCGTGCCTCTCGGACACGCCCTATACTATCTATCCATGGCATCGGTATATGACGCCTGGATAGATAAGATAACGGGTCTCAGGGAGCAGATGAGGGAATATGATCAGGTTGCCGCCGTCATCCGCCGGGAGAAGACTCTTGACGAAGATGCAATTCTCAATGAGCTTCTTTACATAAAAAACCGGATCAATAAGTCATCAAGCATTCTTACGGATAAGGATAAGACAGCCTTTTTCTTCGTGCTCACTGCGGAAGAGATGATAATAAAGGATACGCTTAAAGCGGCGGAACTTTTTGCGAAATTTGATGTGCCCTTAAGCGGGTACATTATTAACCGGGTATTGCCTGCCGACTTGAAGGGCAAGGCCATTCCTGATTATTTGAGGAATCGTCTTACAATGCAGGAGCACTATTTGAAGGTGATCGATGCCACATTCAAGGATCAGATATTGGCGTCTGTGCCGGAGATGGAGCGGGATGTTACGGGACTGCCGATGATCGAAACGATGGCCAAGGCAATGTTTGGAGATCTCAAATAGAGGAATAGAAGGAGTTGCAAAAGTGGATCAAATTACGATCAGCATGAAGAAGTATTTGGAGAACAACCCCAAATTGAAATATATCTTTTTCGGAGGCAAGGGGGGCGTCGGGAAGACTGTCATGGCCGGAGCGGCCGCTTTATGGTCTGCAAAACAGGGGAAAAGGACATTACTGGCATCTACAAATCCAGTGCATAGTCTCTCCAACCTCTTCGAACAAGATGTCTTTGGAAAGGTAGCATGTGTCTGCGATGAAGAGAAATGCTACGCCTTCGAGATCGACACGAAGGATACGATTGAGCGTTCCAAGAAGGAAATCAGGGAAAAAATTAACTGGTTTCTTAAATTTGCGGATATTACGACAAAGGCAGAGGACTTTATAGAATCTGCCACGATGAATCCGGCTTTTGAAGAGTCCGCTATGTTTGAGAACATGATGGATATCATGTTCAAGGATGAATATGATTTCTATGTGTTCGATACGGCGCCCACTGCGAATGCGAGACGGCTCTTGGGCATGTCGAAAGTATATTCTCTGTGGGTGGAGAAGATGCTGAAGAGCAGGGAGGAGGCAAAATCTCTGAGAGAAATGCTCTCCTTTTCCAAGAAGGAAGAGAAAGATCCTCTCATGGATTACCTTCTGGACTTCAAAGAGAGGATGGGACACGCTAAAGAACTTCTGACTGACGATAGATTGACGGCATTCTTTTTTGTGACCTTGCCAGAGAGCCTCCCCATCGCCGTCATTACACGGTTCATCAACTGGTTCCATGAATTCGGAATACCGGTGGGAGGCGTTGTAGTCAACGGCGTGATCCAGAAGGACCAGGTCGGTGCAGATGCCGTAGAGTTTGTTCGTAATCGTGTGCAGATGCAGGATGAACATATGGCGGAGATATGGCAGATCTTTGGAGACAGGGTGAGGGCGGTCTTGCCGCTTTTTGAGACAGAGGTAAAGGGCGCGAAGATGCTGACCAGGATGACTGAGAAGCTTTTTGCGTCTTAAGATGGAACGTCATTACAAACGCCGATGCGATATGACATCGGGATTAACAAGGTTCGGAGGGACTTTGCCGTTAAGGCCGGTGATGAGATTTCCGGCAGCCATTGCGGCCATCCTGAACCGTGTTTCCAATGTGCCGCTCCCTACATGTGGGAGCAGGACAACATTATCGAGTTCAACCAAACCGGGTGTGAGGGCAGGTTCATTTTCATAGACGTCCAGAGCCGCACCGCCTATCTTCTTTCTTCGCAGTGCCTGAAGCAGGGCCTTTTCATCTACCACGGGACCTCTCGATGTATTAATCAGATAAGCTGTGGGTTTCATGAGGGACAGTTCCCGGCTGCCTATTAGATGCCTCGTTTCATCTGAGAGAGGAACGTGAAGGGATATGAAGTCTGACCGCGAAAGCAATGTTTTCATATCCACATATTTTGCCATCAGCTCCTTTTCTTCGAATACACTGATCCTGGCCCGGTTGTGATACAGGATTGGCATATTAAAGCACTTGGCCCTTTGCGCAACGGCCTTTCCAATTTTTCCCATACCGATGACGCCGAGTGTCTTTCCAGTGACTTCACTGCCCAAAAAAAGCATGGGAGCCCACCATCGGAAACGCCCCTCCCTGGTTATTCGATCGCCTTCGACGAGTCTCCGGGAAATGGCCAGGATCAGTGCGAAGGCGAGTTCTGCGGTTGCATCTGTGAGTACACCTGGCGTATTCGAGACGGGTATTCCCAGTTTCGTCGCTGCTAGTACGTCTATATTGTTGTAGCCGACGCCAAACTGGGCGATCATTTTCAAGTGATTTGCCTTGCCGAGTACCTCCTCATTGACATCATCCGTTATCATGGAAAGAAGGCCATCTTTATCTTTGATCCTATGGAGAAGTTTTTGCCTGTTAAAGGGCCTGTCTTCCATGTTTATTTCTGCCTGAAATCTTTTTGACAGGCTCGTTATAATCTTACCGGGCAGACGTCCTGTGACCAGTATCCGTTTCTTCATCACTCCCCCAATCATTATGTTTGTTGTTTTTTGTGCGATAGTCTCGAGTAATTGTATACACCATTTCTCTGTCTCTTGAAAGATTGATCTGCCGTGGAAGGACAGGCCGGGTCTCCTGCACGAGGCTTGATTTTAACGGCAAAATATGACATTCTCAAGTAACAAATACGCAAATAAATGGCGGGGTTCTTAGGCACATGGACTTCCGGGTTATAGTCGTCGGTTGCGGTCCGGCGGGAATATTTACGGCGTTGACCCTTGCGGAGATGGGCGTTGACGGTGTCATCCTCCTTGACCAAGGCAATGACCTCGAAAAACGTGACCGGCATACAGTGAGAGATGTGCTCTGCGGATGGGGAGGAGCTGGCGCTTTCAGTGACGGTAAGCTTAACATCTCTACAGACGTAGGGGGATACTTGTCCGAATTTCTCGACAAGAACTCATTGATAGAACTTTTGCGCAGAACGGACGGGATTTTTGTCAAATATGGCGCACCGGACCGCATCTTTGGAGGTTCAGTGATATCCGTTGAAGAAATTGCAGATCAATCCCGTGCGGCAGGCCTCGAATTTATTCCCACAATTATTCGCCATATAGGCACAGAAAACTGCAAGAGCATATTGGATAACATGAGAAAGGTTCTTAACGGCAAAGTCGAAGTCAGGACGTGCAGCCAGGTGCAATCATTACTTCACAAAGCCGGGACGATCAAGGGTGTTATGCTCGCCGATGGTCGTGTGATCAACGGTGAGTTTGTTGTCGTTGCGCCGGGCAGGGTGGGTGCCAACTGGATGAAGGGAGAGGCGGAGGCGCTCGGGCTTGCGACAATGACGAGTCCCGTAGACATTGGCGTACGTGTGGAGCTGCCCGCAACGATTCTCAAGAGAATTACGGACATCACCTATGAACCAAAACTCATTTTCTATTCAAAGACGTTTGACGACAGGGTTCGCACTTTTTGTATGAATCCTTACGGCGAGGTCGTCATTGAAGAAAACGAGGGCATCACAACGGTGAATGGGCACAGCTATGCGAAGCGAAAAAGTGATAACAGCAATTTTGCTATTCTTGTGAGCAGCACTTTTACCGAGCCTTTTCGTGATCCCATAGCATATGGCCGCTATATTGCTAGGCTCGCTAACCTTTTGGGCGGAGGCGTCATAATTCAGAGGCTGGGCGACTTGCTTGCCGGGAGGAGATCGACACGCGATCGCATTGGCCACTCTGTGACAAGACCTACACTTTCTGAAGCCACTCCGGGAGACCTGAGTTTTGTATTTCCATATCGCCACTTGCAGAGCATCATCGAGATGCTTCAGGCTATTGACAAGCTCGCACCCGGAATTTTTTCTCGGCACACCCTCCTTTATGGGGTGGAGGTCAAATTTTATTCAAACCGCATTGACGTATCGCCTGAGATGGAGACAAAGATAAAGAATCTTTTTGCCATTGGTGATGGGGCGGGGATCACGAGGGGTTTATTGCAGGCATCGGCAAGCGGCATATTGGCAGCAAAAGCCATTTCTTCCCGCGTAAAAGGAACTCCCAAATAAGTAGATCGATATGAGTTGTCAGGAGTGTACAGCATTCCTGAAGGCGGAGTGATTTTCTGTAGTGAGGAGGCACAATGAATATACTTGTTAAAGCAGGTGAGATTACGGACTACAAATCGGAGGCGATCCTTGTACCATACTTCGAAGACGGCAAAGATCTACGGGGCAAAGTTGCGCTCCTGGATAAAAAAAGCGGCGGCTTGATACGAGAGATAATCGATGGGGGTGATTTTGATGGAAAGCATCTCCAGGTATCTGTCGGATATACCAGAGGTATGACACCAGCCAAGCGGATTGTGCTGGCGGGTGTCGGAAAAAAAGATGATTTCACCATGGAAAAATTGCGGGATGCCTTTGCAATGGGAGCCCGGCACGTAAGATCACTCGGGATTAAAGAGTTCTCCACGTCCCCGGATTTCATCGTTCCCGATAAGTCGTCTGATGAAATAGGTAGGGCTGTTGTAGAGGGGGTTTGTCTCGGCCTTTATCAATATACACCCTTCAAGACGGTTGACAGAGATAAGATAAAGGGCATGAAAGAGTTTGCCATAATAGTAGGAAAGGAAAACGCATATAATATAATCAGGGCGCAAGCGAAAGAGGCGGAGATTATCGCAAGAGCTGTCTGCTTTACCAGGGACATGGTGTCCGCCCCGGGGAACGAAATGACGCCGACAGACATGGCTTACGAAGCTCGGAAAATTGCCAAGAAGAAGAATATCAAACTAAAGGTAATTGAAGAGACAGCGATGAAGAAGATGGGCATGAATGCCTTTTTGGGCGTAGCCCGGGGCAGTGCGCAGCCTGCGAAGTTTATAATTTTGGAATACGGAGGAGCAAATAAGGGTGTGCCCCCTGTAGTCCTCGTCGGCAAGGGGCTGACCTTCGATAGCGGGGGCATATCCATAAAGCCATCGGAGAAGATGGATGAGATGAAATCCGACATGGCGGGTGGCGCCGCCGTTATGGGTGTGATAATGGCGGCTGCGGACTTGCATCTGGGGGTTAATGTCGTCGGTCTCATACCTGCCACGGAAAACCTGCCCGGCGGGAGGGCTTACAAACCCGGCGATATTCTGAAATCTTTATCCGGCCAAACCATTGAGGTCTTAAGTACGGACGCAGAAGGTCGACTAATTTTGGCGGATGCTCTCACATATGCGGGGAGGTTCAAGCCGGCAGCCATCGTTGATCTTGCTACATTGACTGGTGCCTGTGTAATTGCTCTGGGCGACCACGTTACGGGCATGATGGGGACGGATGACAAACTCAAACGCAGAATAAAGGATGCTGCCGATGCCACAGACGAGAAGGTCTGGGAGCTCCCCCTGTGGGAAGAATATCATGAATTAATAAAGAGCGATGTGGCGGATTACAAGAACCACGGTGGAAGAGCTGGCGGGGCAATCACAGCGGCTGCATTTCTAAGCAAGTTTGTAGGTGACTACCCGTGGGTGCATTTGGATATAGCAGGCCCGGCCTGGCTTACAAAGGACATGCCCTATATACCGAAAGGAGCTTCCGGTGTCGGTGTCCGTTTGATGGTGCAATTCCTGAGAGAATGGCAGAGGCGGAGTAAGAGCTGACGATGGGGACGCTTCTCGAAATCAAAAACCTAAGCACCCATTTTAATACAGAGTACGGTGTGATAAAGCCTGTTGATCGTGTCGACCTTTCCATCGATGAAGGAGACACGCTGGGTGTCGTCGGTGAGTCCGGTTGTGGAAAAACGGTGCTTGCCCTCTCCATCATGCATTTGATACCGAGCCCGCCTGGTAAGATCATTTCTGGTAGTGTTTTTTTTAACGGCGTGGATCTTCTCAAGCTTGATAGTGGAGAAATGCGGGGCATAAGGGGCAAGGATATCTCCATGGTTTTCCAGGAGCCGATGACGTCACTGAATCCAGTACTGCGCATAGGCGATCAGATCACCGAGATCATAAGACTACATATGGGGCTTGGACGGAAGGATGCGGTAGAGCGTGCCATGGAAATGCTCTCCCTTGTGGGAATGCCCTCGCCCGAGACAATAGTCAGGGACTACCCCCATCAGCTCAGTGGGGGCATGCGTCAGAGGGTCATGATTGCCATGGCGATTTGCTGCGGACCCAGACTCATACTTGCCGATGAGCCGACGACGGCCCTCGATGTTACGATACAGGCGCAGATTCTTGAACTCATAGGAAGGCTGAAAAAAGATACGGGAGCGTCTGTGATGCTTATTACGCATGACCTTGGGGTGATAGCTGAGGCTGCAGATCATGTGGCAGTCTTTTATACGGGGCAGATTGTCGAATGTGCGCCCGTGGAGAGCCTTTTCTTTAGGCCGCTGCACCCTTATACCGTGGGCCTGATGGAATCTATTCCCAAGATTCGCACTGATCTCGCGCTGGAAGAATATTTGAAAGTGATACCGGGCATCGTCCCGAGCCTCCATGATCTTCCCCGGGGATGCACATTTCAAGACAGGTGCCCGCATACAATGCAAATTTGCAGGGAGGAGGAGCCGCGATTGTGGGAACATTTGCCCGCGCACAAAGTACACTGCTGGCTTTATGAGCGGAAATGAAGAAGGTCTTGGTCGATATCCAAGGAATTAAGAAATACTATGACGTCCGGCAGGGCATCCTTGCAAGAGAGCGAGCACCCATCAAGGCTGTCGACGGCGTATCCCTGAGAATATACACGGGCGAAACGCTTGGCCTTGTGGGTGAGAGCGGTTGTGGGAAATCGACGCTGGCGCGCTTAATCATGAGGCTCGATGTGCCTACGGAAGGCAACATTTTGTTCGATGGTGAAGACATTTTTAAATTATCAGGTAAAGGTCTGAAAGCATATCGCAAAAAGGTACAGATTATTTTTCAGGATCCATATGCATCTCTAAATCCCCGGAGAACTGCAGGCAGTACCATCGCTGAACCGCTTTTCATCAATGGCATCAATGATCCTAAAGGAAGAGCCGTTGAGGTTGCCCGCATTATGGATGTCGTAGGGCTGACAATGGAACAGAAGGATAGGTATCCGCATGAATTTAGCGGTGGTCAGAGGCAGCGTATCGGAATCGCAAGGGCGATTATTCTCAAACCGCAATTGATCGTTGCCGATGAGCCGGTTTCCGCACTCGATGTATCTATCCAGGCTCAAATCTTAAATCTTCTCAAGGATCTGCAGAAGGAATTTAACTTGACCTATATCTTTATTTCCCACGATCTCAGTGTCGTACGGCATGTGAGCAATAGGATTGCAGTGATGCATTTCGGGAAAATCGTCGAGCTTGCAGATAATCAAGAACTTTACGTACACCCTTTGCACCCATACACCATAGAACTTCTGTCAGCGGTGCCGACTCCTGATCCTGGAAGAAAAATGCGGCGGCTTCGGCAGGAAGGAGAAATTACAGGCACAGGCAATGGTTCGGGAAAATGTCCATTTTACCTCCGCTGTCCAGTGAAGCTTGAAATATGTGATACGGATGAACCTGAGTTAAAAGACCATGGCGGAGGCCATTTCGCGGCATGCCATAGGGAAGGGGATGGCCAGCCCTAAATCAACTAGATAAACATTTCTTTTGTTGCTCCGGGTGAGTCTAGGCCCATATGGTTTGAGTGCGAGAACGGTATATTTGCAAATCGCAAGGCCATGAGAAAATGACATTCAATCTGATTGTTATATTGGGACCCACGGCTTCAGGAAAGACGCAACTTGCTGCGCGCCTGGCAAGGGATAGGGGCTCCGAGATAATATCGGCAGATTCACGGCAGGTGTACCGGGGTATGGACATAGGGACAGGTAAAGATCTTAGTCAATACGTGATTGATGGATCGGCCGTTTCGTGTCACCTCATAGACATTGTAGATCCGGAATATGAATTCAGCGTCTTTGATTATCAGGTCAATTTCTCGCGAGTTTTCACTAACATTTCGTCAAGAGGCGTGGTTCCGATCATGGTCGGTGGAACAGGTCTCTATATTGAAGCGGCAATTAATGGATACCGATTCATGGAAGTTCCGGAAAATCCGTCCTTGAGGCGTGAACTTGAAGATGAAGGGATGGAGGAATTGAGAAATAGGCTTATCGAACTCAAGCCTACGGTGCACAATACGACTGATCTGTTGGACCGAAAACGCCTGATGCGCGCCATAGAAATCATGGAGTTTACAAGGGTTCATAATTGTCACGAATCTCGTTTCCCCTCGATAGTTCCATTGGCTGTTGGTATTCGCTGGGAAAGATCCGTATTGCGCCAGAGGATTACGGACCGCCTCAATGAGAGATTGGAGGCCGGCATGATCGAAGAAGTTGAAAGCCTTTATCAGTCTGGGATAGGATGGGACAAACTCAACTTTTTCGGTCTTGAATATCGGTATATCGGACTGTATCTTAGAGGCGAGATGAGTTATTGGGAAATGTTTCAGAAACTCAATACCCGCATTCATCAATTTGCCAAGAAGCAGGAAACGTGGTTGAGACGCATGGAGAAAAGAGGAACCACAATTCACTGGATAAATGGGGGTGATTACTACGAAGCAGCAGAGATCATAAATAAGTTGATGAAATAAATCGTGCATTTGACTGAATAAGGGGATATTAGAACAGATAATCTTATTGCACAATGGAGGGTGGTAATGATTGATGAGAAATGTATCCGCACCTTGCTTATTGTTTTCTGTCTTGTCGTACTTGCGTTGGGTGGCTGCGGATCAAAAGATGAAAAACAGGCAAGCATACAAACTGAAACTCAAAAGGAAGCGGCGCCGCGGCCAGAAGAAACGGTTCCGGCAGGCCCTCCTTTGGAGGCAGTCGGACCATCGGGAGGATCAGCAGTTGTTATAGATGTAGATGGCTCAAAGCTCACCCAGGCCCAAATGGATGCAGAAATTAAGAAAATAATGTCGGTAATCAAGAAGCAGGTGCCTCCCGGTCGTATCGAACAGGCTAAGGAGAATGCGAGGAAACAGGTCCTCAGTGAATTTACCGGAAAGACACTTCTTGCAAACGAGGAAAAAAGACTGAACATCACAGCAAGCGATGAGGAGGTCAAAGCGGCCGTGGAGGAGGTAAAGAATAATCTTCCTAAAGGCATGACACTTGAAGATCTCATGAAGAAGAACAAGATCACGAAGGAGGAAATGCAGGAAGATCTACGGTTCAGGATCAAAATCAATAAGCTCATTATGATGCAGATGTCTGGCAAATCTAAACCGACCGAAAAGGAAATAGATGCTTTCTATCAAAAGAACAAGGATAGGTTCAAGATGTCGGAGTCCGTTCATGTAAGGCATATCTTGGTAGCTAAGGCAGCGGCCGACGATGATAAGACGAAGGCGGAAAAGAAGGCCAAGGCGGAAGATTTACGAAGACAGTTGCTTGCGGGGGCGGATTTCGCGGAGTTAGCGAAAAAAAATTCTGACTGTCCCAGCAAGGAGACGGGTGGTGATCTGGGTGTATTCACACGGGGTGAAATGGTCAAGCAATTTGAAAACGCTGCATTCTCGCAGGAGGTTAATGCCATAGGGCCGGTTGTGGAAACTGAATATGGTTTCCACATAATTCAGGTGTTGGAGCGTCATGCCCCTAAGATACTGGCACTTGATGACAGGATGAAAGGAAATATATCAATCCTTTTGGAACAACAGAAGCAGCAGGAAACCTTTGATGCTATTCTAAAGAAACTGAGGGCGAAGGCCAAGATTACTGTATATAGAAAGTAATAGGGCGGCGCTCATTGATACGGGAATACATACAGGCGCAGGTGAAGCTATCGGAGAGGATCCGAGTCTTCAGGGCGTCGTTATTACGGCAAATCGTGCGGCATCAGAATGAGTGCTTCTTTTCGGGGAATGTACCTTTTCTCACATCATCGATATATTGAGAGACGGCCTGTTTCATCTGCACATTTAGCTGTGCGTATATCTTCACAAATTTTGGTATGAACTTTTCAAACATTCCCATTGTATCATGAAGAACCAGTACCTGGCCGTCGCAATCCACGCCGGCACCGATGCCGATGGTAGGAATGTTGATTGATTGTGTCACTGTCTTTGCCAGCTCTGCCGGCACACACTCCAATACAATGGAAAAGGCCCCCGCTTCTTCCAGGATTTTTGCATCTTCCATAATCCTTAGGGCCGCTCGTTCATCTTTACCCTGAACTTTGAATCCTCCGAACTGGTGAACGGACTGCGGTGTTAGACCAAGGTGCGCCATGACGGGAATACCCGCAGAAGTCATTCTTCTGATAGTTTCTGCCACTTCCCTGCCTCCCTCCAACTTGATCCCTTGGGCGCCTGCCTCCTGAAGGAAACGGCCGGCATTGTACAGAGCATCTTGGGACGAGACCTGGTAGGACATAAAGGGCATATCACCGACGACCATGGCATGTTTTACCGCGCGGGATACGGCTTTCGTATGATGAATCATTTCATCCATTGTGACAGGGAGGGTGCTGTCGTAGCCCAACACAACCATTCCCAGTGTATCCCCGACTAATACGATATCAATCCCCGCCTCATCCAAGATGAGGGCCGTTGGGTAGTCGTAGGCCGTCAACATGCATATTTTTTCTTTTTTCCCTTTCATGTTGCGAATCACAGCAGTGGTGATTCTATTCGTGGTCGTCTGTGTACTCATGTCTTTTACCTCACTTAAGTAGTTCTTTAATGATCCGTGCAGTTTCCGGAGACAAGGTTTTTTTCTTCAACCCAATATCTGTAGTCAAGATGCCCAGTGCTCTATAAGACTGCAAGAGTTCTGGCAGCTTATTATGCAGGGCCTCAGTATGTTTTTTTACAGTGCCTGCGTCTCCTCGTGCAACAGGCCCCGTTAGAGCTTGGACGGTGCCCTTGGCCTCGATATTTGCGATGGTACCCATAACCAGGGGCCAAATGGCACGAATAGTTTCCTGACGGGTCAAACCGAGGGACTGGTATATTTCTTCGACCATATGTATAAGTGCTGTCAGATAGTTTGACGCTATGCAGGCTGCAGCATGGTAAAGAGGTTTGTCAGCATCGGAAATGAAGAAGGGTACGCCGCCCAATTTCCTGACAATCTGAACAGACCATGCCTTGATTTCATCTGCCGAGGTAATGCCGAAAGTGCTGCCGGGAATGTTCCTGATAGCACCCTCAACATCGGCAAATGACTGTAGCGGGTGTATGCAAGCGATATGAGCCCCGGCATTTTTCGCAAATTCAAGGAGGTCGAGACCCCCTGCGCCACTCATGTGGATGACCATGACACCGGGCCTTATGCTTCCTTCAGTTGATATTTTCTCACATACGGGCGCAATGGCATCGTCAGACGTTGTGATAATAATACAATTGGCCACAAGAGCGGCGGCAGAATAATTTAAATACGGTTTGCCCCCAGTATACACGATGCCCCGAGTCAAGGATGCCTCCGACCTGCTGGCAACTGCAACTATCCTGTATCCGGCCTTACGGAGAAGAAAACCAACCGCCGTACCCACCTTACCAAGACCCAAGATGGCAATGGTATCTTGTCTTATTTCTTGAGTATTCATTATGAAAAGTTTATAAAATCAAAAAAGGCCTTCCAGACAAACCCCGGACGGCCTTAAGACAAAAAGACTCTTATTTGACCATTCCGTCTCGGTCCATCTGTGGCGGATCCAAGCGGACATTTGCTTAATAGCATAAACCATTTCAAAGAGTCAATAAAACAAAACGCTTGCCAAAAGCGCCGCCGCAGATCGATTTTTTTGACATCTTGTAATTGCTCGACCTGTCATATATAAGAGCCCTTATAGAATATAGAGAATCCTATAAAATGAAACATATTGACCTTATGATATTTGACTTGGACGGAACTCTTGTCAATTCCGGAGGTGATATCGTGGCGTCGGTGAATTATACCCTCGAGAGTCTGGCTATGCCGACGAAAAGTCAGGAGGAGATTCTCAGTTTTGTGGGAGATGGTGTTAACAAAATGATCGAAAGAGCCTTAGACAAGGATTTTCAACATCTCTTCGGTCAGGCTATGGATATCTTTTCCGATTACTATGCAAGGCACATGCTCGATACTACATGTCTTTGTGATTCTGTTATCGAAGTACTCGACCACTTCAAGAACAAGAGAAAGGTTATCATCACAAACAAGCGGAGATATTTTACACTTAAGATGACGGATGCCCTGGGCATATCAAAATACTTCGAGGAGATCATAGGGGCAGACAGCACCACTTACAAAAAGCCGGATCGGCGTTTGTTTATTCCCCTTATTGAAAGGTTTCATGCGTCATATGATGAGACAGTCGTGATAGGCGATGGTATCAACGACGTAATGCTTGCAAAAAATACTGGCGTGCTTAGTTGCGCCCTTTTGAACGGGCTTACACGCAGAGATATCCTACTTGCCCTTAATCCTGATTTTGCATTGGAAGGGCTCCGGGAGCTGATTAAGATTTTCAATTAAACCTTGTATCTTATCTATAAAATATGATCAGAAAAATCAGAGAAGCCATAGAAAAGGAACATCTCCTGGAACATGGAGAAAAGGTTGTTGTGGCAGTTTCCGGCGGATCCGATTCCGTTGCCCTGCTAAAAGTGCTGGCGGAGCTGTCAGAAGAGTATAAGCTCATTCTCGTTGTGGCGCATATCAATCATGGCATAAGAGAAAATGCTACCTGTGAAGAACAATTTGTACGCCGTCTGGCGACGGAAATGGGGTTTGTCTTCGAGTGTAAGTCCCTTGATATCAGATCGGTGAAGGGTGGAACCGGGAGGAGCACAGAACAAATCGGCCGGGAAGTTAGATACAATTTTCTGAATGATATTGCCAAAAAGCATGGTGCGCAAAAAATCGCGCTGGGACATAATAGCAACGATCAGACTGAGACAGTGCTGATGAATTTTTTCAGGGGGAGCGGTCCGGCAGGGTTGAAGGGCATGCTGGCTTCGAGAGATTCAATTTATATAAGACCACTTCTTTATGTGACGAGAAAAGAGATAATTTCGTTTCTCGAATGTCATGGAGTGCAGTTTGTCACCGATGAGTCTAATACCGATCCCGTTTACCTGCGAAATAGGATCAGGCATTCGTTGATACCGGAGCTGAAGGCCAGGTATAATCCTAAATTGGAAGAGAGCTTAAGGAAAACGGCCGAGATCATGCGAGCGGAAGACGATTATATGAGAAGTGTGACCAACAAGATCCTGGCGGAATGGAGCGGTGGGGTTGCGCAGGGCAAGGTCAGTATCAGCATACCTAACCTTGTGGAATATCATCCAGCCATTCAAAGAAGGGTTATGAAAGATTTGCTTGAAAGGTTAACGAACAATACTCAAAGGATTGGCCATACCCACGTGAAAGCAGCTCTTAATCTTGCCTATTCTGATCACCCCGGTGCTTATGTGGATCTGCCCAGTAATATGGAAGTAAGGCGCGAATATAATGTCCTCACTATCTTTAAAAGGAGAGAAAGTGAAAAAAATGTTTTAAAAGACAGATACGGCGATCTTCAATACAAGGTTGCACTTCCCGGCTCAGTGAAAATGCCGGAGTTAGAAAAGACGATGATATTTAATTTTGTAGAAAGGCCTATTGATATGAAATCAGCGGGCCGAGCGGTTGCTTTCATGGACTATGACAGGATATCTCCACCTCTAGTTATAAGAACTGTAAGACCTGGCGACAGGATACAACTGCTGGGCATGACAGGTATGAAGAAAATAAAGTCCGTCTTTATCGACGAAAAGGTACCTCTGCGCCACAGAAAAGGCATCCCGCTTGTGCTGGATCAGGAATCAGTGCTCTGGATTGCAGGGCTGCGGCTTAGTGAACGCGTTAAAATAACAGAAAAAACGAGACATATAGTCAAAGTAGAATTTGTTTGAAATAATACCTTTGTTAATGTAATTGTAAATTGAGAATGTGAAAAGTGTTTAATTTTAGTTGACGTTGAGACGGGAATTCACAGGGAGGTAATATTGAATTCATTGCAGAAGAACATAGCGCTCTGGCTGTTTATCAGTCTGGTTTTTGTGTTGCTTTATCATCTATTCAATCAGCCGAAGAGTGTGCAGGAAAATATCATTTATAGCGACTTTGTAAGCTATGCAGAAAAGGGGCAGATCGTTGAAGTTACCATACAGGGCGAGAGTATTACGGGAAAGCTCACGAATGGTAAGAATTTTAAGACATATGCGCCCAAAGACGCGGGGCTGATGCAGATCCTAAAGGACAAGAATGTGAGGATTGCATCAAAACCTACGGAGGAATCTCCGTGGTATATGAACGTCTTGATTTCATGGGTACCCATGCTTCTCCTTATAGGTGTATGGATATTCTTCATGCGACAGATGCAGGCTGGTGGCGGTAAGGCAATGGCATTCGGTAAAAGCAAGGCCCGTCTCGTTACCGACAAATCAAAAAAAGTTACGTTTGCCGATGTTGCAGGTATAGATGAGGCCAAGGCAGAGCTCGAGGAAGTTATAGAGTTTCTGAGTGATCCCAAGAAGTTTACACGGCTGGGCGGCAGGATTCCCAAGGGCCTGCTTCTTGTTGGACAGCCGGGGACGGGGAAGACATTGCTTGCCAGGGCGATTGCCGGCGAAGCGGAGGTGCCTTTTTTGAGTATAAGCGGATCTGATTTTGTCGAGATGTTTGTCGGTGTGGGCGCTTCGCGTGTGAGGGATCTATTCGACCAGGGTAAAAAGAATGCCCCATGCATCATTTTTATAGATGAGATCGATGCTGTAGGAAGACATAGGGGGGCAGGTTTGGGCGGCGGACATGACGAAAGAGAACAGACACTGAATCAGCTTTTGGTGGAAATGGACGGGTTTGAGTCAAACGAGGGAGTAATTCTCGTATCCGCAACAAACAGACCTGATGTGCTTGATCCCGCCCTCCTGAGGCCCGGCAGATTTGACCGGCAGGTCGTCGTTCCTCTTCCTGATGTGAAAGGGAGGGAGAAAATTTTGGAAGTGCACACCAAGAAGACGCCTCTGGCCGAAGATCTTGATTTTGGAGTAATAGCAAGAGGAACCCCTGGCTTTTCCGGTGCGGACATCGAAAATCTTGTCAACGAAGCCGCTCTTTATGCCGCGAGGTTTGGTAAGGATAGAGTGACTATGAGTGATTTCGAGTTTGCAAAAGACAAGGTTATGATGGGCGCGGAAAGAAAAAGTATGGTGATCAGCATGGAAGAAAGGAAAAACACGGCTTACCACGAATCCGGTCATGCCTTGGTCGCAAGATTATTGCCGGGGAGCGATCCTATTCATAAAGTCACAATAATTCCAAGGGGAATGGCCTTGGGTCTTACGCAGCAGTTGCCGGTGGATGAAAAACACACTTATCCCAAGAAGTACCTTTTGAACAACATCACTATCCTACTGGGGGGCAGGGCAGCCGAAGAACTGATCCTGAACGAATTTACCACGGGTTCGGGGAACGATATTGAGAGGGCTACAAATCTGGCAAGGAAGATGGTGTGTGAATGGGGTATGAGTGACGTAATGGGGCCTCTCAGCTACGGGAAGAAAGAAGAACAGATATTTCTCGGCCGTGAGT
>DASRZZ010000147.1:0-4024 GCA_035685925.1 Syntrophales bacterium
CCAGCTTCATGCCGGGAATGGCTGCGAGAATCTTTCGAGGCTGATCGTAGATGCTATTGTATCTGCCGAGGAAACAGGAGTCGTGATAGGTGAATTGGCCGTCCACGGGTTTCTTCAGGGTTATCTTACCTGTGGCAATAAGATTAGCAATGATCTCCGTATGGTGATAAACTTCATAGCTTCCACCGAAGTGAGGGTAGTCCTTTTTCAGTGTATTGTATCCATGAGGACACGTGCAGATTATTTTTTTAACACCATAGCCTTTCATGACCTCAATGTTTGCCTGCATCAAGGCCTGAGAAAGATATTCATTTCCACCCCTCATGGCAGAATCGCCGCAACAGCCTTCCTCGGTACCGAGAATGCCAAAACTCACACCGGCAGATTTAAGGACCTTTGCAAAAGCTGCAGACACCTTCTTCCCCCGGTCATCAAA
The DNA here is from genome assembly GCA_035685925.1 of Syntrophales bacterium. Lineage (GTDB taxonomy): Bacteria > Desulfobacterota > Syntrophia > Syntrophales > UBA2185 > Fen-1135. The sequence continues at coordinate 437 of DASRZZ010000147.1, forward strand.
TGATCCGGCACATCCGACATAGAAGAGATACTCGACATTCTGATCTTCAGCAAGGGTCTTGATGCCCAAATCCTTTGCCCAGTCGGCTCGAAGATGAGAACCGACACCCCAGGGGTTCGAATTATTCTCCATATTCCTGAAAGTCAACTGGAGTTCAGGGGCAAAATCCGCCTCCGTCAGAACTTTGTACTGTCTCATGTTTACGATCTTCGGAACATGCTCGATCGAGGACGAACAATGTTCCATGCAGTACATGCAATTAGTGCAGGCCCACAGTTCGTGGAGGTCTATCACTTCGCCCACCATTGTTTTTCCCGGGGCCGGTATTTCGGGTACCGTGCCTTCCCCGGCTTTGCTTGCGGCCTTCTTCGCTGCCACCACCAACGGGGCCCTCTCAAGCCAGTAAGTCTTCAAATCCTGTATTACCTTCTTTGGCGACAGAGGTTTCCCGGACAGATAGGCCGGGCAACCATCCTGGCACCGCCCGCAGCGCGTACATGCATCGGAATCAAAGATCTGTTTCCATGTAAAATCTTCGAGCTGTCCCGCACCAAAAGATTCTGCCGTCTCAAAATCTCGTATCGGTTCGATGTTTCCTACTGGTTTTAACGAAGCCATGAAATGATTGGCAGGAGTGGTGATTATATGCAGCAGCCTTGAGTAGGGGATGTAGGCAATGAAACCGAGAGCGATGAAGGTATGAGTCCACCACATCACCTTGTGAACTATTCTGGCCGTGCCATAATCGACCCCTGAAAATGCCTTTGCCAGGGTGTAGCCGGCGAAAGACCACACTTCCCAGGGAGGATTTGTAACGTGGATTCTCAGCGCTTCAATTATAAATCCCGTAATGATTATGCCTCCTAGCAGAATAAGGACGATTGCGTCATCAGGCGTATTGTCCGGCTTCTCCTTGTACCCAAGACGATCAGGCTTTGTAATATATCTCCTCTCCGCAGCTATAAGTATCCCTATAAGAACAAACAAACCGAATACTTCCATGAGAAAAGAAAATATGAGATAGAATTTTCCTATCAGGAAGGGAGCGCCAAACGGCTCGCCGACATGAAATTCCGTTGCATCAAATGCAGCACCGAACATCAGGCCAAGAAATCCAAAAAAGATCAAGGCATGCATAACGCCTGGGTATGTGTCTCTGAATGTTTTAATCTGAAACAGGCCGTTGAGGAGGAGCAGTTTGATTCTTTCCTTGATGTTGTCATTTCTGCCTTCCGGTTTGCCGAGGGCAGTCCACATCTGCCACCTTTTATAAATCCCGTAAGCAAAAATGGCCAGCGCGACAGCTGTAAAGACAAAAAGGAGTCCCTCAAAATTCTCAGCATTCCAGAAGACTTCTCTACCCTCGTTGCCAACTGAAAACTTTGACAGTTCCATAAAACCTCTTTTTTTCAAAAAAAGGGGGCGTCACAACACCCCCGGATTATTATAACCACTTTGCGCAAGCGCTTCTGGGCAGGTAATCAAAGGTTTCTTCTCCATGATAGTAGTTATTTATACAACCATCTATTCCAAGTGGTTTGTTAAAACTTATCATGAAACGCGAAAAAAGATTTTGAGCCACGCCGAGCACCTTGCACAAAGCCCTAAATTAGGCCAGCAGCTTCTTAACCTCTTTTGTAAGTTCCGGAACAACCTTGAAGAGATCATCTACGATACCGTAATCAGCCCTCGCGAAGATCGGAGCATCCGGATCTTTGTTAATCGCCACAATATACTTCGAAGTGCCCATACCCGCCAGATGTTGTATTGCACCTGATATGCCGCAAGCTATATATAGATTAGGGGAAACGATCTTTCCGGTCTGCCCAACCTGATCCTTCTGGGGCCTCCAACCTGCATCCACTGCTGCCCTGGATGCCCCGACTGTTGCGCCCAGAACATCCGCCAGCTCTTCCAGTATAGTGTAATTTTCGGGACCCTTCATCCCGCGTCCACCGGATACGATGATATTAGCTTCAGTCAGGTCAACCTTCCCTGCCGTGTCCTTCTGTACTTCAAGTACCTTTGTCTTCAATTGGCCCGGATCAAGACCCGGGTCGAATTTAATTACTTCCGCTGACTTTGAATTTTCAACGACGGGAAATACATTAGGCCGCAAAGATGCCATCTGGGGGAAGGACGACGTTAAGACTTCACCATAACATTTGCCGGCATACATTGGCCTTAAAGCAAGTAATTTGCCATCCACTACCTTCACATCAACACAATCCGTAGCCATTCCCGTCGCCAGCTTGCCCACAAGGCGGGCAGATAGATCCTTACCCTGAGCGGAAGCACCAAAAAGCAGAATAGAAGGATTATTTTCCTTAACCAGCCGGGCAACTGCCGCAGAATGTGCATCTGTTGTATAAGGTTCCAAGAGGGCGTTATCAGCTACATAGACTTTATCGACCCCGTATTTTCCTAACTCTCCGGCTAATCCTTCAATCCCGGAACCGAGCAAAATAGCTCCCACTTCTTCTCCAAGCTGGTCGGCAAGTTTCCTCGCTGTACTGGCAAGTTCAAAACTTATCTTGCGGAAGGCTCCATATCTCTGTTCTGCAACGATCCATACTCCTTTAGCCATTTTTCATACCTCCATAGTCGATAATTATATAACTTTCGCCTCTTCCCTGAGCAGTCTTGCCAGTTCTCTGGCCTTTTCTGCCGGTTCCTCGCCGCAGATAATCTTTCCTGGAGGTCTGGCCGGGGGCGGAAGGGTTCTTGCGATCTTTGATTTCACATCAATGGAAACACCAAGCCCTGAAGCACCCTTGACATCAACGGGTTTCTTCTTGGCCTTCATGATACCTGGGAGTGATGCATAACGCGGTTCGTTCAGCCCCTTCTGCGCAGTCACAACACATGGCAGAGGACTTTCTATAAGAAGCTGGGCGCCTTCGATTGGCCTTATAACCTTGATGGACTTGCCTTCTACATCAACCTTCGTGACAACGGCAACCTGAGGGATGCCCAAAAGTTCGGCCAAAGTGGCTCCAACCTGACCGGCATCGTCATCAATGGCCCGCTGTCCGCAAAAGATAATGTCATGTGGAATACCTTTGATGGCTTCCGCCAGGGCTGATGCTACGGTGTAGGCATCTACGTTATCAAAGGCCGGATCGTTGATATATATTCCCTTGTCAGCACCCATAGCAAGGGCAGTCCTGAGGGCCTCTAATGCCCTGGCTGGGCCAAGTGTCACTATCGTAACATCGCCGCCATACTTCTCTTTCAATCTCAGAGCCTCTTCAACACCAAACTCGTCATAGGGGTTCATAACCCACTTGATACCGGTTTCATCGATCCCTGATCCGTCAGGCTTCACCTTGATCAGAGTTTCCGTATCCGGAACCTGCTTTACACATGCTACAATGTTCACGTCTTCCTCCTTCTCTGATATTTACAGCACCCTGTTCTTCACTATATCATCAACGACGGAAGGATCCGCCAGGGTGGTGGTATCTCCCAGATCGCTGATCTCATTTGCTGCTACCTTTCTCAATATCCTCCTCATGATCTTGCCGCTTCTTGTCTTGGGCAAGCCGTCAGCCCACTGAAGCTTCTCCGGTGTAGCAATGGGTCCGA
>DASRZZ010000148.1:0-9456 GCA_035685925.1 Syntrophales bacterium
CAGATTCAATAGATTTTCTTTTTAAGAGCAAGGCTATTCGCAGTGCTGCACTGGCGAGGGGCGAAAAGATGCTTTATCAACACATTGTCGTCAAGAACGAAGACAACCGCCCGTGGCCAATGCAGACGGCTCGCGCAAAGCTGATTCAAAACCTTCTTCGAACCATTGATGAAGCTTTTGGCGACGGCCGAATTTCATTTAAGCCGAGAAAGGCCATCATTGGAAATCTGGTTGGTAGGGTCATCATGGATGAAAAAAATCGCACCGATAATTTTCGTAGCACCTATGGTTTCTTCCCGCCATTCTTTCTCGCGATAGCCCCTACCAAGAAATGCAACCTTATGTGCACGGGATGCTACGCAGCGAGTTCGTCCAAGGATGCCGAGACGCTAAAATATGACGTCTTCAACAGAATCCTGCGGGAAAAAAAGGACCTCTGGGGTTCTTATTTTACCGTCATCACCGGCGGCGAACCGCTGCTCTACCGCGATTCCGGCAAGAGTCTTTTTGACGTCCTTGAGGACAATTCTGATAATTTCTTCATGATGTACACAAACGGCACGTTAATCACTAAGGACATCGCAAAGCGGATTGCAGAATATGGCAACCTTACGCCTGCCATATCGGTGGAGGGCTTTCAAAAGGAGACCGATGACCGCCGGGGCATAGGTACACACAAACGGATCATGGCAGCAATGGAAAACCTCCGCAATGCAGGTGTTCCCTTCGGCGTGAGCATTACGGTGACACAAAAAAATGCCCACATAGCCCTGCGAGACGATTTTGTCGAGTTATATTTCAAGGATCAAGGTGCGCTGTACGGCTGGATCTTTCAATATATGCCCATAGGAAGGGGTGTGGCGACCGACCTTATGATTACTCCGAGCCAGCGCTTAGATCTCTTCAAACGGGAACAGGAGCTGATACAAGAAACTGATCTCTTTCTCGTCGACTTCTGGAACGGTGGTCTTTATTCTATAGGATGCATCTCTGCGGGAAGGCCCGGTGGCTATTTCTACATAGATTGGAGCGGCAATATTGCACCTTGCGTTTTTATGCCTTACTATAAGGAGAATATTTATGATCTCTATAGAGAAGATAAGACGCTCAATGATGTTCTTTTCGCACCCTATTTCAAAGCCATAAGGAATTGGCAGAATGACTATGCTTACACTCAACCTCCCAACAAGGTGGGCAACCTGATTGCGCCCTGTTTTTTCAGAGACCATTTTGATATGGCCTATGAAACAATCAAACATTTCCAAGTCGAAGGACTTGATAAGAATGCGACAGCCGCCATCAATGACCACTCTTATTGTTCAATAATGTCGAATTATGGCAGAAGCGTCCAGAATCTTACCGATGAAATCTGGCAAGAAGAGTTTACTGGAAGTTATCGCCAAAATGTTGTGGCTAAAAAGGACAACATATCCTCACGTGGTTGAAAGCGGCATGACATTCAATTATGGATGCCCAGCAAAACGTGCCTATAGGAATAGATTTTACAAGGCAAGCTGGGTAATTGAAGACAAGAGGAAGAGGTTCTGTAGCAAACAAAGTGATTTTTCTGTCGTGGAGTAGTTACGGTACGACAGCAATGGTACCGTGAAGTTTTTATTGATGATAGTTGAAAACATTGTGTTTGTTATACTTTTTGTATGACTTTAAGAACTGATTATAATATACTGACATTAAAGGACAATTTGCGGCGTTCAATCATCCAAGAATCTCCTCAGAAATTAGTTAACGGAACATGCGTTAATTGTCAAGAGTCGAATCCTCCTGCCATACCAAATAATGGTTTCCAACATTATATGATCATTGCTGTATTGAGTACCTGAGTGAAAAACATTGTAGTCAAATGATTAACAATCGAAAGGGTGGATAACTGTCACCACATCTTCACTATTGACTTCAGGAAAAAACAAATGACTGATAACGGCAGGGTGGGGGCGGAAAGGCAAGATGTAAATGCACGTCACGATCATCGGCCCTCGAGCGATCTGCAGTTATTACCAAGGCGGGTGTGAAAGCATCCGCCTTTTTTATTTAGGCCGGCCTAAAATATTTTTTGTTGCCACTCTGCCAAAATATGATCAATATGGTAACCAAGGCCTTTTTTGTCAGCAAACAGGGTTTACTGAAAGTTACGTAACTAGTTGATATTACTATGGTCGGGGCGGGAGGATTTGAACCTCCGACATCCTGCTCCCAAAGCAGGCGCGCTACCGGGCTGCGCTACGCCCCGAATTCATGAAATGCATGTCTTGGCCGAGAGAATCTTCTGCCTGTAGGCTTCCTTGAACTTAAGAATCGCCTGGGCCCTGTGGCTGATGCGGTTTTTAACCTCTATTGGGATCTGTGCCACCGTCGATCCCCAATCAGGCAGAAAGAAAACCGGGTCGTAGCCAAATCCTCCACCGCCCACGGGCCTGTCATGTACTATTCCCTCCAAGCGTCCCTCAAAGGATTCATACTTGCCATCCGGAAAATAGATAACCAGAACGCACCGGAAGGCCGCAGACCTTTTCTCGCGCGGGACGCCTTCCATATTCAGAAGTAGCTTCTTTATGTTGGCGCTGTCCGTTGCGTCCGCTCCGGAATACCGGGACGAATGGACGCCCGGTTTTCCTTTCAGATATTCTACTTCGAGACCGGAATCGTCGGCAAGGACAATCTCTCCCGTATGTTCCGAAATCGCCTTCGCCTTCTTCAGCGCATTTTCAAAAAAAGATTCGCTGTCTTCTACGACATCGGGAACGTTTGCAAAGTCACTAAGAGAAATAACTTCCACACCGAGGTCGCCAAGGAGGGCTCTAATCTCTCTTATTTTCCCCTGGTTCTTCGTCGCCAGAACTATTCGCCACAGGTTAATTTACCCAGCACCTCCACTTGCCTTCTTGTAATCTCGGCAATTCCCCGGACGGCAATGTCGGTCATTCTATCGAGCAGGTCACGGTCAAAAGGGATCTCCTCCGCCGTACCTTGAATCTCTATAAAATGTCCCCGGCCAGTCATGACGAAGTTCATGTCCACCTCCGCCCGCGAATCCTCCTCATAATCAAGATCAAGATATATGTCATTATCGACAACGCCGATGCTCAAGGCAGCGACATAGTCCTCCACAGGAACTCTGTCCACTATTCCCTGTTCCCGCATCTTTCTGAAAAGGTCTACAAGGGCTACGAAGCCGCCTGTAATGGATGCGCTTCTTGTGCCACCATCAGCCTGGATCACGTCACAATCGATGTAAATAGTCATTTCGCCGAATGCATCTAGTGCGGTCACTGCCCGAAGGGATCTGCCAATCAACCGCTGTATTTCGTGCGTCCTTCCGCCAACTCTCCCCTGCGCAGAGTCGCGGGAGGTACGGCTGTGCGTGGAGGCAGGTAGCATGGAATATTCTGCAGTAAGCCAGCCTTGCCCCGAGTTCTTGAGGAACTGAGGCACACTCTCCTCGACAGTAGCCGTGCAGATAACCCTCGTGTTTCCCATCTCGATAAGGACAGACCCGGGAGGATACTTGAGGAACCCCCTCGTAATCTTCAATTCCCTGATCTCATCGGGCCTGCGCCCCCCGGACCTCATGACCGTAACTCACTCGCCTTTCTATTCTCGCTCATATTTAGAAGAAGTCCTTTATGCTCTGACACAGGGCATGCGCTATCGCAGCTTGCGTATCCGCATCCAGAATTTTTTTTCTATCCTCCGGATTCGTCGCAAATCCTATTTCCACGACTACTGCCGGTATTGACAAGCCTTCAATGGAAGGTATGGCAGCATCGCGAAGCCCTCTGCCTTTTCTTGGAAAGACCTTGTCCATATTCTTTTGTATCAATTGGGCCAATTTAACCGAATCGTTCAAATATTTGTTTCTTGCCATATCCTTGATGATTTCTTTGGAATCACCCTGCTCTGACACCGCCCCCTTAAATCCTGGAAAATATATTTCAAACCCGCTTGAATTCTTACTAAAGCCCGCATTGACATGAATGCCGACGAAGAGCTCTGAGTGTGAATTCTTTGCAATCTGCATCCTTTCGGATAACGACACATCCCTGTCCGAAGTCCTTGTCAGTTGGGCCTGGACATTTCCGGATTTGTCCAATTCCGTTTTCATCAGCGACGCAATGGTCAGGGTTATATTTTTTTCAGACTCATTATCAGATATCTTGACCCCGGGATCGCTTCCTCCATGCGACGCGTCTATCGTTACCACGTGTTTGCCCAGCGGATGTCCCGCCAGTGCATCGGCCAGGGGAAAAACGATCAGCACTAACAATATAATCAATCTTCTCATAGGTCAGAATTCCATTTTCGCTTTCTCAGGCAACTCCCGAGCCTCGCGTTTCATACTGAAATCCGCATCTTGTGTCAATGGATAACCTTCGCCGTCTTGACCCTCTCCACAGAGAAAACACTTTTTAGCTTTTTGATTGCCGCAAGCACCTGATTGAGTTGCTGCAGATCATTGACGTCAACTTCAAAACTTAATATCGCCTGCATATCCGCTGGTTTGGTCTCCACTTCCGCATGACTGATATTGATATCCAGGGAAGAAATTACCGTGCTCACTTCAGCAAGGAGGCCCTTCTTGTCCCTGCAGACAACCCGCATATGAACAGGGTATGTTTGCTTTTCCTTGATGTTCCATTGTATATCAACGATCCTCTCCGCATCCATGCTCTCGAAGTTCGGGCAATTAATCGTGTGAACAGTTACTCCCCTTCCCCGTGATATATATCCCACAATTTCATCTCCTGGAATGGGATTGCAGCATTTTGCAAACCTCACCATGATATCCTCGATACCCGTTATGGAAATGCCAACGGCAGAAGGCTCTTTCCTCTTCTTTTCCTCCGCTGTTACGGGGATCTCGGTAGGTTCAACTTCTTCCTCAGGTACAAATCGCTTTACGAGCCTCTTTGCCGACACCTTCCCGTAGCCGACGATAGCCATAAGGTCGTCGAGGCAACCTACTGAATATTCATCAAACAGATGCTTGATTTCTTCAGATTTTGCTATTTGACTGAATTTCAGGTGGTGCTTTTTGAACTCCTTCTCCAGGAGGTCTTTTCCGAGGGCGATACTTTTCTTTCTCTCTTCCGTCTTTACCCAGGTCCTGATCTTTGATATGGCCCTCGAGGTTACTGCATATTTTAACCAGTCCTTGCTGGGATGATGCCCCGCCTGTGTAATGACCTCAACGGTATCGCCGTTTTGCAGTTCATACTTGAGCGGCACTATGTTTCTGTTTACCTTGGCACCGATGCATTGGTTTCCCACGTCAGTGTGAATGCTGTATGCAAAATCAATAGGTGTTGCCCCCTTCGGAAAAGCCTTAACATCACCCTTGGGAGTAAACACGTAAACCTCATCAGCGAAAAGGGCCATCTTCAGATTTGACATAAACTCCCGCGGATTTTTAAGTTCCTGCTGAACCTCCAGGAGGTCCCTCAATTTTTTTATCTGATCATCTTCCCCGCTTATGTATGATCTCCCCTCTTTGTAGCGCCAGTGTGCGGCTATGCCGGCTTCTGCCCACTCGTGCATCGTCCTGTTTCTTATCTGTATCTCCACTCTCTCACCGTAAGGGCCGATCACTGTTGTGTGCAAAGCGCGATAGCCGTTTGCCTTTGGCATGGCTATATAATCCTTAAAGCGGCCCGGTACCGGTTTCCAGAGGGCATGGACGACGCTTAAGGCTTCATAGCATTCACTTTCTTTGTCTGTATCAAGGATTATTCTAAAGGCGATTAAATCATACACTTCGTTGAGGTCAATATGCTGCTCCTCCATCTTCGCGTAAATACTGTACAGATGTTTTGCCCTTCCCTCAACTTCACCCTTCAGTCCAAATTTATCGATTTCCTTCTGAATAATACCCTTCACCTCCCTAGTATACTGTTCTCTTTCCTCTTCCTTCTTCGCCAGACGGTTCACGAGTTCGTTATAGGCTTCAGGATTGAGATAACGGAAGGCGAGATCTTCCAACTCTACTTTCATCCAGTTAATGCCGACACGGTTTGCCAAAGGGGCGTACAATTCAAGGGTCTCCTGGGCTATGAATTTCTGTCTATCTGGCGGTTGAAACTGCAGCGTCCTCATGTTATGTACCCTGTCCGCGAGTCTCACCAGAATTATCCTGATGTCCGAAGACATGGCGAGGATCATCTTCCTGAAGTTTTCCGCCTGGTGTTCAACCCTGCTCCCAAAGGTGATCCTGCTTATCTTCGACAATCCCTCAACGAGAAAACCGATTTCCTGGCCAAAGACCTCTCTTATCTGCGGAAGTGTAGCCAGTGTATCTTCCACGGTGTCGTGTAGGAGCCCCGTGACGATGGTTGCCGCGTCAAGCTTCATGTCGGCCAGCATGCCCGCCACCTCCATCGGATGGGTGAGATAGGGTTCGCCGGAAAGGCGCACCTGCCCCTGATGAACAGAAGCGGAAAAGATGTACGCCTTCTCTATCAGTTCCTGCTCTTTAGGGGAAAGGTAGGACTGGGTTTTATCAAGTATGTCAGTGATACGCAGCACGTGCTTAAATGCCTTGGTTTATGAACTTGATTATAAATTCCTCCGCCCTGTCCACGGTCAGGGTTTTTACCTCACCCGTCCTTCTAACCCTGGCTTCCACTAGGTTATCGGTCAGCAATTTCCGCCCTACTGTTAGTCGAAGGGGAATACCTATCAGATCGGCATCCTTGAACTTTACCCCCGCCCTCTCATCCCTGTCATCGAGGAGGACTTCAATGCCCTTCTTTTGCAGCGAGTCACAGAGTGCCTCCGATGTCTTCCTTATCTTCTCATCGTTGATATTGACGGGCGTAACGATGACCTGATAAGGGGCAAGCGGCATAGGCCATATGATCCCGTTATTATCGTGGTTCTGCTCTATGGCCGCCGCCACCGTTCTCCCCACGCCAATTCCGTAACAGCCCATTATCATGTACTGCTCCTTGCCACTCTTGTCGAGGAACGTGGCCCTCATCGCCTTGCTGTACTTCGTACCGAGCTTGAACACGTGCCCCACTTCTATGCCGCGGGCAAATCTGAACGCACGACCGCAACGCGCACATGAATCCGTGTCCTTCGCTATTCTCAAATCGGCAAAAGCAGAAACAGAGAAGTCCCTCCCTATGTTCACATTCTTCACATGATAGTCTTCCTTATTTCCGCCCATGACAAAATTCTTCATGTTGTAGAGAGAATAATCGGCAACGATCTTCAGTTTTATTCCGACCGCTCCAGCAAACCCTCGCGGCGCTCCCGTAACCTCGTAAATGACATCCTCTGTCGCCATCTCCAGAACATCGCAGTTCAGATAATTTTTAACCTTAATCACGTTAACATCTTGGTCTCCGCTCACAAGGACAGCGATAGGTTTGCCGTCCGCCATATATATCATCGTCTTTACGATATCCCTGGGAGCGACGTTGAGAAATGTTGATACCTCTTCAATGCTTTTCATATTCGGGGTGTGAACCATCTCGAGAGGATGCATCTCTTCCCTGGCTACTTCACGGCTCTCCGGCTTGGCAATCTCCGCCTTCTCAAGATTCGCTGCGTACTCACAACTGCTGCAGAAGACAAGGGCGTCTTCGCCCGTTTCCGCCATGACCATGAATTCGTGGGAAAAATTTCCGCCGATACTCCCTGTATCGGCCTCGACAGCCCTGAACTCGAGGCCGCATCGCCTGAATATCGCTGTATAGGCATCGAACATTTTTTGGTAGCTTGCCTCAGCCCCTGCCTCATCGGCATCGAAGCTGTACGCGTCCTTCATGCCAAACTCCCTGCACCTCATGACTCCGAACCGCGGCCGTATCTCATCGCGGAACTTGGTCTGGATTTGATAGAGATTCTTGGGGAGATGCCTGTACGTCTTGATCTCATTCCTGACAAGATCTGTGATAACTTCCTCATGCGTCGGGCCTAGACAACATTCCCTGTCGTTCCTGTCCTTGAATCGGAGAAGCTCTTTTCCGTAAAGGCTCCACCTGCCCGATTCCTCCCACAGCTCACGGGGCTGCACCGTGGGCATGAATACCTCCTGGGCCCCTGCCCTGTTCATCTCTTCGCGTATGATTTGTTCGAACTTTCGAATGACCCGGTATCCCAAGGGAAGATAGGTGTAGATACCGCTCGTCAGTTTTCTTATTATTCCCGCCCTTATCATGAGCTGATGGCTGATGATCTCCGCATCTGAAGGTACCTCTCTCACTGTAGGCAAGAACATCTCCGAGTATCGCATTACATCTCCTTTCTTTCGGCAACCATGGAATCGATCTCAGCCAGAAGCGTTGTCACGAAATCCTTTTCCCTGACCTTTCTTATCACCTTGCCTTTCTTAAAAAGCAGCCCCTGTCCCCTGCCCCCGGCAATGCCTATGTCCGCCTCGGCAGCCTCTCCCGGTCCATTTACGACGCAACCCATGAGGGCCACTTTGAGAGGAATCCTCATACCTGCCAGTTTATTCTCGACTTCCCGCGTCAGCTTGAAAAGATTTATTTCGCATCGTCCGCAGGTAGGACAGGATATGATATCCGGCCCGACCTTTCTGATGCCTATGGCCCTGAGTATTGCATAGGCCACGGCGATTTCGGAAACGGGATCTCCTGTTACTGAGACTCTGATCGTGTCTCCTATCCCTTGATATAGCAGGATTCCCATACCGATGGCAGACTTGACGGCGGCATTGACAATGCTTCCAGCTTCCGTAACGCCAAGGTGAAGAGGATAATCGGTCTTTCCTGATAATTCCCGGTAAGCTTCCACCATGGTAGTTACGTCAGACGACTTGACTGACAATTTTATCGCATTAAACCCAGCGTCCTCCAGGGCATCAAGGCTTCTCAGGGCGCTCTCAACCAGGGCCTCTGAAGTTGGCCCTTCGTACTTCCTTAACAGATCCTTTTCGAGTGAGCCGGCGTTGATGCCGATACGGATCACCGTGCCTCGCGATTTCGCAGATTCAGCAATCTTCTGAATTTCTTCTTTCTTGATATTCCCTGGATTTATCCTTATCCCGTCAACTCCACTCCCTATCGCTTCAATGGCAAACCGATAATTAAAATGGATGTCCGCAATAAGGGGGATGGTTATCTGTCTCTTGATTTCAGATATAGCAGCTGCAGCTTCTCTATCCGGAACAGCGACCCGAATGATCTCGCAACCGGCTCTCTCAAGTTTTATTATCTGCCGCACGGTGGCCTTTACGTCTCGAGTATCCGTGGAGGTCATTGATTGCACCGTAACAGGGGCATCTCCGCCGACCTGCACCTTGCCGAGAAATACCGGCCTTGTTCTTTTTTTCTTTATCGACGTTTCCAAAAAAACTATCTCCCGGTCATCCGCCCGTACGCAGGCGGGGCAAAGCATTCGTCAAATGAGAAGACTTTTCAGCGTGTCATGCTAATATAGCATGAACAAAGTCCCGCAATCAATCGACTCCTT
>DASRZZ010000149.1:0-10642 GCA_035685925.1 Syntrophales bacterium
AGGGGGTGAATAAAAGAGATCGTTGACTCATAATTCGATGTTACCGAACATCGACTTCCAAAAGGAGGGTAATAGATGAGTCCACGATCGAAAAAAGAGTACACCAGGGCAATCCATAAGGGAGAGATAAAAAGATGGTTGCTTAGTTTACCTGCAAGTACTCAGAAATCACAGTTAGCTTTACTTTGAAGATTACGGGCAGAAAAGTGTTCGACGTCTACAAGGATGTCTCACCCGCCACCACCAATCATATTTTTCGAAGTCAATTATAATATTTTACGGATATGCAAATCAGTATATGCCCGATTGCAAAAAGATGCGCCAATTTCATATTCTAATATTAAAAATGGGTTCAGGTGGAAGATTAAATCAAAGGAGACAATTAACTACCATATCATATAGGAGGTGTGTCATGGCAAAAGAAGAAGAAAAAAAGGACATTGTAAAATCGGAATCACGGCCCCTCATGCCCTTCAGGGATCTTGAAAAATGGTTTGAGGATATATTTCCCAGACCATTTGCTCCATTCAGTTTTCCCAGGTTTAGACTCGCCGCAGAAGAGATTATGCCCGATGTGGACATATTTCAGACTGACAAAGACGTGGTGTTGAAGGCGGAGCTTCCAGGGATGAAAAAAGAGGACATCGAAGTGACCTTAACGGCAGATACCGTCAGCATTTCTGGAGAGAAAAAGAAGGAAGATGAAGTCAAGAAGAAAGACTATTACAAATATGAGAGGTCCTATGGTTCCTTCTGCCGAACGTTCAGTCTTCCTGCGGAAGTCAAGGCCGACAAAGTGAAATCGACATTCAAGGATGGAGTTCTCGAGGTAATAATGCCCAAGAGTGAGGAAGCCAAGAAAAAGGAAGTAAAGGTTAAAGTCGAATAAAAAGATTACAGGCTCGCCCTCCCTCATTTTAGCAAAGGCGGACGAGCCTGTAACAAAATGACACCTGAAATGTATTTACTGAAAAACACCTATAGTTGAAGCTGACATATGCAAAATTGACCAGGGAGGTCATGAAAATGATGCAAGATAGGACAGAAGAATGCCACTGCGATAAATGTGGAAATGAAGCAGAGATGACCATAACCTGTCAAATGATCGAAATGGTGGATCGATCCGGCGCCAAAAAGAAGGTACAGCAAGAAACGAGAACATGTACGGTTTGCGGCGGCGAGATGGTAGCGGTCATTGACGAGTAGCAGGTAAAGCTATTTCCGACGATGGATCATGGGCGCTCATATCGTGGAGCAATGCCCTTCTCCCTTATTGATCTCAGTCTTATATTCACTTTATGTGCCGATAATTTATTTTCAAAAAATAGAAAAAATTGCCGCAATGAACAAAAAAAGGAGTAATATATAAATATCTATATCATTTAACTCCACATTTATTATTTAACTACTCCCCGGCACAGCGGAACAACATGTTCGCCTAACCAAGCAATGAAGTTTTGCAGTTTATGATTTAACTACCAGGCGATAACGCTGCATGCCAGCAACCGGCAGTCAGATGCTTTCCCTGAAGTATTGCTGCCATGACATCCGGCGATAATTCCTTTATTGCCTCAAAAAACCGGAAATGAATAGTACATTCCAAGCAGGATGTATTTTTTCAGTCCCGCCGTCAATCATGCTTTATCATGCGTTTCCCATGTCCACATGATGGAATGCAGTAAGAGTAATCCAAACAAAAAAACTTATTAGCTTAACTATTTGACTAACAGGACCAGTTAGAGGAGAGAATTTATGCTTCCAGAAGGAACACTATTATCTTTCTTTTGGCCGAACACTAATTTTAAAAAATAAGGGTCTTTCGTAAAAAAGTTGAAATAGGTACATAAAAAAAACACCGGATTTAAGCCAACTTTGGTAAGGTGACGTTTGCGAAAACAAAACCTGCCGAGGAGGCAAGAAATCCGATGCAGCTGAAGACTATCACAAAACTCTTGAATATTCCAAATTATCGAGCGGTAGAGGCGACAGACAGCGAGTTTGAAAACAGATTCATAGCTCTGGAACCAATAGAAGATTTTCCTCCGGTATGCTCCGGATGCGGGAGAGTCCACGGGATGTCGATTCACAGCAAATGCTATCAGTAAGTTGCAGGCGATGTAAATTATTCAAGTGCCGCAGGAATTCTTTCATGAATACCGATTATCTTTAAGATAATGGTAATTATCTTAAAAATAATTGGCAAATAACCTATCAGTGTGAAGGTTGGCCGTAAACACAGAAGTAATGGGTATTGCTTCCACGATGAAATAGTCAACCCCACATCACGGCAACGACATGATGTATGTTTGCATCAAATTCACGATGACTGTATAGTGGGACATTGTTTTTACATAATATACGTTGTCCACAAGCGCCCATCCCATAAGGCTTTTTGAAGCCGTAAATTGGGGAGCGGATACAAAAGATCAACTCCATTCGACGGCGCGATTACTTAGCGGTATTCCTTGCCCTAGTTGTAGGGCTGGGATCGCGCCTCGTTTCTTGGTATATTTTCAACACCGGGGTCATTCGCAGTGTAGAACATCTGGTTGAAAACACGCATTGTCTTCTGCATGCCAAGTCGTTACCCTTCCCTCCATCCGGGAGGCCGGACAAACTGGGCGATCTGGAGCAGGAGATCGCTTCCATGACGAAATAGTCAACCTCACATCACGGCAGCGACATGATGAATTTATATACGATCATCGGTGCACTGATATTTCTGGTGACGCTTGCTGTCATCATGATGCGTCCCTACAGCATCTCCGAGGCTCTGGCGTCTTCGGTCGGGGCAGTATTAATGCTGCTCGGGGGATACGTCCACCCAGGTGAAGCCGTATCTGTGCTGTTGCACGAATGGAATGTCTATGGATTCTTTCTGGGCCTCATGGCTATTTCGGCCTTGGCCGACCAGGCCGGCATCTTTGAAATGTTGGCCTACCGGGCTGGGCGCTGGGCTCGTGGCAGCGCGCTGAGGCTTTACCTGGCCGTATTTGTCGTCGGGACGGGTATCACGGCATTTTTATCAAATGACGCCACCGCACTCATCCTGACGCCGGTGGTGTACTCCCTGGTAACGCGCCTGCGGCTCCCGGTCATGCCCTTCATGTTTGCCTGCACGTTTATCGCCGATACGGCCTCTTTTCTTCTGCCCGTCAGCAATCCCATCAATATCCTCATTCTTAACGCCTTCGGCGGCGGCCTGCCCACATTCCTCGGGTATCTGTTGCTGCCCGGTCTTTTCTGCATCGGGCTTAACATAGCCCTTTTCGTTTGGCTGTTCCGGAGTGATATGAAATTCAATTACAGCCCGGCCGATTTGCCGGAATTAAAACTACCCCGTAGACAGTTCTTTTACTTCACGGCGACTGCCCTGGTCCTGATTGCTGTCGCTTATATCACTGCATCGGCCATGCAGCTTCCGCTCTCGATTGTCGCTCTCTGCGGGAGTGGGTTACTGATGGCGGGCGCTATCAGATATCGCTGTCTGAATGTCGGCAGACTAACGGGCGAAATCACCTGGTCTTTGTTTGCCTTTATCACCGGAATGTTTATTCTTGTCCGGGCAGTTGAAAATTTGGGATTAATGGCGGCATTCGGCCGGCTGTTGTTGAACCTAGCAGGTGACAGTCCGCTCAAAACCCTTCTCCTCACCGCGGGCGGCGCGGCGCTGGGCGCAAATCTGATCAACAATGTGCCGATGGCTCTGGTGATGGTCTCGGTTCTCAAGACTGCCGGAACCAGTCCCGTCATTGAGGCTATGGTATACGCCACGATCCTCGGCGCCGACCTGGGGCCGAATTTAACGACTGTCGGCTCGCTGGCCACCATGCTCTGGCTGCTGATCCTGCGGCGGAAGGGACTGGAAATTTCGACACTGAAATATTTTCAACTGGGCGTCACGGTCGTGCCGATCATGATCGTGGTGGGGTCGCTATTCATCTGGCTGAGACTATAGGAGGGACGTATTATGCGAGTTATTTGCGCGATTGGTCAAAGAGGTGGGGCCGAATTGATTCAACGTTTGGTAGAAATGGCTGGCGACAAGGCAGTGTGCCTGCTACTACACGTCATTGATACGGGACCGCGGCATGGCCTGGAGCATTATTTGCGCGGGCCGCTGCATCGTCGGCCTTATCACGGCAGACCATCTCACGAAACGGCTTTCAGAGACGCTGAAGCGGCGGCAAGCCGGGCTGTTATTGAAGAGGCGCTCGCTGCTGCGAAGCAAGCCGGCCTGAAGGCGGAGGCGACAGTCAAAGAGGGAGAACCTGGAGAAATCATCGTTCAGGTTGCACGCGAGGCGAATGCTGTGCTCATCGTCATGTGGGCACGTGAAGGAGCGGCCGGTCATCCCCGTTTGGGACCGGCTTCCGTAGGACACACGGCCCGCTTTGTGATTGATCACGCGCCTTGCGATGTGTTGCTGCTGCGGGAAAAGGATGTATGAACCCTAAAACATATAACCATACAAACGAAGGGGTCAATCACGCGATTACTGTGAGCATTTCTTTGGGAAATACTTGTTTCTTATCATACATCAGAGGTAATGCTTTGTAGGCATATGAAAGTACGACTTTAACCAGATCCGTCCAAGATAAATTTTAGGAATTGAAAAGGGTCTCCACTAAATCGCGGGAAGGCCAAGATGTAAGTTGCGATTTTATATATTCTCCTGAATATGCCCTTTTTTTAAGAAATATTAGTCCATTACACCTATTAATGGTCAGGCAACGAGAGGCGCCGCCGCAATGAGCGACACTATACCGAATGTCAAATCTTCAGAGCGCCGGACAGCATATTTCTGAGTGATGAGCAGCCTCTCATATTCTGCCCGGCTGGAAAAGTGTTTGATAGAGACATAGAGATTAAGATATGCTGGTCTATAGCCCTTGAGAAGGTCGGCGACCGCAGGAAGGAGGTATTTCCCTGCTGTCGAGTGAAATAGCTTTGAAACTGTAGTCGTGGGCCGGAAGAAGTCGAGGATGATGAATTGTCCTTCAGGCAAAAGCCACCTCCGGATTTTCTCAAGCAATGCCTCCTGCTCGGGGAGATGCCTCAGTCCACAGGAGCAGATCACGATGTCGAAAGATGCGGGTGCAAGCTCGAGATCGAGCACATCGGAGCAGATGACCTCAACACCAGCTCGCATAGGTTCGGTAAGTCTTGAGAGCCCGTAATCGAGCATGGGGCGGCAAAAGTCCACGGCTGTTACATGCGCATGCGGAAAGCGCTCGAGCACATCCCGGGTACAGGCGAGCGTGCCGGCGCACAGGTCGAGAATACGGAGATTCTGCCTGTCCTCAATTTCCGCGATCAAACGCGCGCGCCAGTGGACATCGAGTCCCAGACTCAAGATATGATTGACCCTGTCGTATGAGGGGGCAAAACGCACAAAATGATCGGCAACCGGCCTAAACATGGTAAATTTTTCGTCTGTTTTGACGAAATGTCAACCGTTTTTTCGAATGCTTTTTTCGGATGCTTTATACGAATGCTTTCCGCACCAAGAATGATTCCATTTTCAGGGGGAGGTTGATTTTGAACCCTAAACCAAAAATATCGCAAGAAGCGAAGAATATGGCGGCACAGTGCCGGCATTATGCCATGTGCAAGATCGACTATCTGGGGACGGGAGTGTGCGCATCGGGCCAAGCTAAACATTATGTAAGTTACTATCCTCAGGGAAGGATGGATATTTACGCTGCACTGTCATGCGGATTGATTCCTGTCACAGAGGCTCTTCTAAACATCGCAGATACCTGTGATCTGTGCGGGATTTGCGACAAGCAATGCCACTTCTATACGGAAATGAAGCCTTCGCTGGTCATGGCGGCTCTCAAGGATTATGTCGCGAGCTACCGTGAACAAGGCGGGAATATCGAGAAGCCCTCAATGGATGATGCTCTCAGAAAGCTGCACTCCATCGTGGGAGAGCAATGGGCCAGCAATGACCGGGCGATACTCTATACGTACGCAGATGATCCGTGCCCTCTCACGCCGATGTGCATGCCCCGTTACGTCGCACTGCCGCGGACAAGGGACGAAGTTGCCGGCATCGTCAAGCTTGCGCGGGAACAGCAAATGCCGATGGTAGTCCGGGGAAACGGAGGCAGCACTGCCGGTTTCGTATTCACCGACGGCATAGTCATCGATCTTAACCGGATGAAAGGGATGGAGATCGACAGGGAAAACTGGGTTGCCGTGGTTGAAGCGGGGGTTACATCATATGACCTGCAGAAAGAGGTCTCCCGGCAGGGTCTCCGCATCAATGCAGCCGAGCCTGCCGCCACGGTGTGCGGAAACATCATCTGTTCGGGGACGTTCTCCACATGGATAAACGCTTACGGCACTGCGGCGGACAACATGGTTGACGCCGAGTTTGTCGCTCCCGACGGCAATATATTCCGGTTGGGCGAAAAGACGGCCCCGAACCTCTTCGCTTACAAACATGAGGACGTTCCCTCACCGGGCATATGCACCAAAGCACATGTCAGGCTGCACCCGGTTATGGAAGATGAGGAAGGGCTCCTGGTCCCATTCTCTTCCTTCGAGGAAGCTGTAGCTTTTGCTCGCGAATTGAGCATGAGAAGAATCGGCCTCGCCATTGCCGTCCTCGGTAAACACTACCTCTCCTCGTTCACGTCACCTACCGAAGAGTTGGCGATGCGGGTGAGACCGGCTCTGACTGAGCTTCTGGGAATCAAGTATATGGTTCTCGTACTCGGGGATCGATATGCAATCAGTGCAATCAGAACAATGGGGCGGCCCGTGATCGACAATGCACTCTTCCGTATTCTTGCACTGGGACTTCCGCGGCTTGCTGCAGATGAATGGCAGTTTTTCATTCGCGATCTTGACTGGAACCACAATGCCTTCGAACTTCTGGCAAAGGAGAATATGCGCCCGTTGGTTTCGGCAATCCTTGAGCCGTCTCCTGAAAATATTGCCTCCGTCGTAAACGATCCTGACCTCCGCGATTTCTACACACGGTTATATGCGAAACCTGAGATGACCGATTTCGTTTGGCTCAACACGTTCCGAATCGTTAGCGCCAGGATGTCCCGCCACAAACATATGTTCGCGCTTATCCTTTATGTCCCGCTGGACAAGCAGCAAATAATCGATGACATCATACGGAAGTTTGCAGAGATTGCGGATAAGCATGACATCACGCACCACTTCGGTTTTCTCACGCCTCTCGACATGGGAAAGCGGGCAATCCTTGAGTATGACTATTATTGCGACCACACTGACGAATCAGACAGGAGGAGAATTCAGGAAGCGATGCCTGCGCTTGTGCCAATGATAGAGGGACTGTGCAGGGACGTCAAAGGAGTCGCCTGGATGAAGCATATCGTCTCTCAGGGTTTTTCCCGGAAGGAACAATTCTTATACACCTGACGCAATGTGAACCATGCGCATATCAAGAGACACAATTTCCCTGCGGCGTAGAAATCGCGAGACGATATTCTTCCTAACAGGCGGCACGGGCTTTATCGGAAGCCACCTGGCAGTCGATTTCCTCAAAAATGGCCACACGGTTTTTCTTCTTGCGAGGCCGCGGAACAGCCTGAGTGCAAGGCAGCGAGTAGATCAGCTGCTCGACTGGTTCGAGCTTGAGCCGCAGCATCGCAAGAATCTTGAAGTTGTTGAAGGTTCTCTTGATACGCCAACCTTCAATCTCAGCGAAAAGGATTTCAACAGGCTTCTGCGCGACGTAGATGAGATCATCCATTGCGCTTCCAATACCTCATTTTCGGAAAGAAAAAGGGCGGCGGTCGAGAGGGCAAATATCGACGGTCTCCGTAATGCGCTTAATCTCGCGGCAGACGGACACTGTTCCTTTTTCCATTATGTGAGCACGGCATATGCCGCAGGAATGAAGGATGGTATCTGCAGAGAGGAGCTCGTGGAGAACGATGCATTCACAAATGTCTATGAGGAAACAAAGTGCCGGGCGGAAAGGATTGTATCGGAGCAATGCGAGAGGGAGGGCATCGGGTTTTCCGTCTACCGACCGTCCATTGTCTACGGCAATTCTAGAACTGGCCGAAGTACCAGATTCAGCGCGGTATACTATCCCATAAGAACTATTCTCTTCTTGAGGGATCTCTATGATGCGGATATTCGGGAACGGGGCGGCAGTAAGGCCCGTGAGATGGATGTGATGCTTTCCGGCGACGGCTCCCTGCATCTGCCTATCAGGGTGGAGGTTTCTGAAAACGGCGGCGTGAATCTCATCCCCATCGACTACTTCGTGGATGCATTCATGGCGCTCATGGAGGAATGCATGGATGGCGGCATCTTTCACATTGTCAACCGAAAACCTGTGCGGATCGAGGACCTCATCGACTACACGAGCAGGCTCTTCAAAATTGGTGGAATGGAACCGTGCGAGGCCGGGGCATTCATTGAGAAACCAAAGAATGCACTCGAAATCCTGTTCGATACGTATCTTGATGTATACGGACCATACATGCGGGATACGAGAATATTCGAAGATCAGAAGGCACAAGCTATTCTTTCGAGAAAGAATGTGGTGTGCCCGGATTTTGATTTTGACGTTTACGCGCGTTGCATGAAATATGCGATAGAATGCAGGTGGGGCGCAGAATTATTTGAAGGCCAAAATGCACGCAGACTCGGTGGTCGATAGCTCGTCCGTGCCCCTTTTTTGTTTGATTTGACAAGAATTCCCTTTGGAAGGGGTCAAATACAGTGATTACTACGAAAATAAAAACACAAATGAATCCTGGACCGGTTATTGCGAGCATCGGTATTTTTTTGCTGTCGATCCTGTTAGTTGGGTGTACCCATTTTGGGCACTATCCGGTGAACGAACCCCTGAAAGAGTACAAATCAGGCTATGGTTATGTGCCCCAGAATATAGTATCGCCCGACAATTCAGAAGAGCTCCTTCTGATCCTGTCCTTCTCAGGAGGAGGAACCAGGGCAGCTGCCTTTTCCTACGGTGTCCTTGAGGCACTCAAAGCTACAGAGGTTACCATCAATGGTCGGAATCGGAGCCTCCTGCAGGAGGTGGATATCATCTCGAGCGTTTCGGGTGGAAGTTTTACCGCTGCCTATTATGGTCTTTTCGGCGACCGTATTTTTGAAGATTTCGAAAGCCGTTTCCTGAAAAAAGACATCCAGTGGGCCCTCACCGCTCGCACCTTTTTTAACCCCATGAACTGGGTCCGGCTTTCGTCTCCTTTCTTCGATCGCAGTGACCTGATTGCTGAATACTATGACAAATACGTTTTCGGTGGGAAATCCTTCGGTGACTTTCTCAAGAGAAAAGGGCCCATGATCCTCATTAATGCTACGGACATGTCCAGAGGGACGAGACTTAGCTTCAATCAGGCCTTTTTCAATGCCCTTTGCTCGGATCTTTCAAAATTTCCTGTAGCACGTGCCTGCGCCGCTTCATCCGCCGTGCCGGGCGTGCTGACACCCATTACGGTGAGGAATTATGCGGGTCAATGCGGTTATGTCATCCCACCATTAAAGGAATCATCTCTAACTTACAGGCAGAAAGAAATCAGAGATAACATAATGACCATTCAGAATTCGAAAGAGAAGCCCTACCTACACCTGATAGATGGGGGTGTTGCCGACAATCTAGGACTGAGGGCTGTTGAGGAGGTCGTCAGTTCTCTAGGCAGTTTCTGGAAGACCCTTCAACTTTCAGGGAGTGAAAAGGTTCGCATGGTGGCTTTCATTATAGTGAATGCAGAAAAAAAGATCGATGACCACTGGGATAAAATTGAGGTCGTGCCTCCTTTTGCTGCCATGCTCTCAAACCATTCCGCTATTGCCATCACCCGATACAACCGGGAGACTGTAGCCCTTCTCCAGGAAAGCTTCGAAGGGTGGTCGAAAGAGGTCAGAGAGGGAAGATGCCCGCCCGGACAGATTTCTACAGAGCCGAAATCGTGCGGCGATATCAAGTTCTATCTTACAGAGCTCAGGTTTGAAGACCTCGAAGACCCGCAAGAGCGTTCGTACCTGAATAATTTGCCCACATCATTCTATTTGAAACCGGACGAAGTGGACAGACTGAGGGATGCAGCCCGCCGTCTCCTTGAAAAGTCGGAGGATTTCCAGAGGCTGCTCCGAGACCTGGAAAAGTAATTCTGCATATCGAAATAGTATGGACCGAAGGAAGAGTCGATGAAGGTGCAACCTTCTATTTCTCGCTGCTTCTACCAAAAGAGTGGCTGAGTCTCCTCATCGGAGGCAGATACTTTCAACCTGTTATCTTGTTTTTGGCAATTCTCATCAGAATGCAACATTACAACCGAAAATCAGCAACAGGGATTATATTAAGGGATGGGCTTTCCCCCTTGACTTTCCATTCGCATAAGAGCATTCTTTGACCACAGTTTCTCATAGCTCAATAAACCCATCAACCTATCTCTTAACCTTCTTGAGTCCTTAGTGAAGAACAGTTACCGGAAGGTAACAATATGAATACTTCCGACGATTTATCTCTTTCAATTAAAATATAGAATTCAAAATTGTGCGTCAAATGGAGTGAGATCATGCCACCAGTTTTTTGGACGGGGAAACTTTCATTGCCGATGAAATGGTTGTCAAATATCAATTGTCTTGTTGCCTGGATGACTGGCAATGCCAG
>DASRZZ010000150.1:0-5751 GCA_035685925.1 Syntrophales bacterium
CCTTTCTAATAAACTCTTCGGCCCATGGCACTTTTGGGAAAATCCCTTTTCATACCCTACTCCAAAAGGTTGAGGTTAGGTTACTAGGTTGCTCAGCTGTCGGAGGAATAACACTTAGTTTACTGAGCTACACCTCAAAAGCCTCCATGAAGGGTCTTACTACCCTCCTGGAGGCTTCACTGTAGCATCTTCTGGTAACCCCACCTTCTCATTTTACACCTCAGAAGGTTAAAGGTTTTATTGCTCGTTAACTCTTTTGTTTTTACAGGTGGATAAATCGATCTCTAAAATAACTAAATCTATTTAAATACAACATCACTCCAGGCTATGCCGATCACATTATCTTCTGTATAATGCATACGATATTCAAAGTCCTTAGTGCCGGCTTTTCTTCCCTGTGATCTTTTCAGCTCTTTTACTATTTTTGCACTCGTTTTTGTCCTGACGTTCTTTTGGGTGCTGCTTGCCTCTTTGCGATCGTCGGCTCTCCGTCCTAATGGGATTATTCGCCCTGCGGGCCTGATTTGACCTACTCCGCCCTGACGCGCTTGCATTCTATTTTTCATGTTATTTTCCCCCTCAAGTCAAAGCATACAATCAGTTATTTTTCTAACCTCTATCATTTTACGTTGGCTTGATATTATCCTTTGCCCATTGAATAAGTTCCGGTATGGAGGTTCCTATGGGGAAGAACTCAACTACACCCATCTCTTTTACCTTAGGGATTTTATCATGGTCTAAATAACCTCCAGCGGTAACCCCGATGTGTGATGAATCCTCCTTCTTCAGAAGCTCTACGACTCTGGCGAGGTCTTCGATATTGGCCCCCGGCAATGTCGTTATCCCGATATGGTCGACACATTCCTGGATTGCTGAAGCGACGATGGCCTCCGGTCTCTGGATATCTGTGTATATCACCTCATACCCGGCATCCCGGAAGGCTAGGGTGAGAGTCGTCATAGCATCCGCATACCCATCCCCAAGTTTGGCCATTAAAATCCTTACAATTCTGCTTTCTTTTCTTACCGATTCCTCTCTTTTCATCGCATCCGACAGCGTATGAAGATAGTCCTTGATGAGTTCTTGAACATTTAGCGGATTAAAATCGCCATCTGCATATGAATTGCCGCCCCTGAATCGTCGAAGCGTCTCTTTTATCATGCCTTCGTTCCAGAGCGTCGGATTTCGTAAAATCATATTCACTGTCTCATAATCTCTTGCCTGGTGCATAATCCTTCCCTCCCTTCATGGTCAGGAATGTTTTGCTTGATAAGACCTTCTTCCTGGGTGGAATGAGTTCATGGGAATATCTTTTTTCTCTTCCTGCTTCATGTCAAATTGCGACTTGTCTGCATAGTTATACAAAACCTTATTGCAACATACTCCCACAAATCCGTTACCGAAAGTTATGAGCTCGACTTCTTTTTTGCAGATATAGCAAACTATGGCCATGATTTGTTCCTCCTCATCACTGCTACAGGTTTGTGTCCATTCACAGCAACAAATAGTTTTTAAACCCCCGACACTAAAACATTGCTGAAATCGAGCGAGCTATCTTCATCTTTTCTGTCTTTTCGTATTGAATCTTCTTTTTTCATCGCGTTAGACAGCGTAAGAAGATAGTTCTTGATGAGTTCCTGAACATTTAGCGTATTGAAATCTCGTTCCGCGTATAAATTGCTTTTCTTGAATCGCTGAAGCGTCTCTTTTATCATACCTCCGTTCCAGAGAGTCGGATTCCGCAAAATCATATTCACTGTTTCATAATGTCTTGCCTGGTACATAATCGTTCCCTCTTTTTCTTGATTTTTTAAAATGTTTCGGTCAACATCCATATTCTACCTCACCCATTCGGGAAGGGTAAAATAGGACAAACTGCGCGCGTCGTTTCTTATTTCTTTCTCCCGGACTTCCTTTTTCATCACATCCAAAAGTGTATTAAGAAAATTTTTCATGAGTTCTTAGACATTTAACCAATAGAAAGCTCCGTCTTCGTGTGTATCAACATCTTTGAATCACCGAAGTGTCTTTTTTAGCATGCCTTTGTTCCAGAGTGCTGGATTTTGCAAAATCCTGTTCATTGTCTCATAATCTCTTGCCTGGTACATAAATAGCTCCGTCTTTTTTTATGTATTTAAAAGGCGTATTTGCCCGACGTGAATAGCTTTTTCAAGACCTTCTCCTACCTATCGCGACGAAATGACTTTCTTTTTTGAACCTTTTTTCATGCCATTATTCCCGAGAGAACTTACGCCCCGTGATGCATTCAGGATATTCCAGAGTTCATCGTAATTCGTGAAAGCCATCTTACCATTTACCCCAACTTCCTCCACAACCCCCACAAGGCAGCGGGGATTGTTTTTCTTAAAGCGGTACAGACGAAGGATATAACTGACAGTAGAGAGATTCGCTGGCATAATGGAGTCCTTTACTATGTTTTGGCGAGTCGTGTTCACACAACTCCCATTCCAAAGGTGAAGGATAAGTATTAGAGCACGCCCAATAAGTGTCATTTCGAGTCAAAGGCGAAAAATCTGCAGGCCTGGCATAGACTTGCTCAAAGATTTCCGCTCAGTTCAACATGACATAATTGGATTTTGTAATCTTTCTACAACACGAAGACTCACAGATAGCTCCCGGATTGGCGGGAAAATTAAAAAAAAGTGAACTTTTTTATCTCCGAAAAAGTTGCTGTATTCTCCGGGATACAAGGGATCGAGTGGTCAAGGATTCGAGTGAATTGTTGAGAAGCTAAAATGATCTAAAAGGTGCTTTGCCAATTTTGAAAATCTGATTGATATCCATTTCTTAGGAAGGCTTTCCTGATATGATTGAGTTACGGATGGCCTCGGTTTCCGGGGAAGGATTGACCCCGAGGACGGCGGAAAGTGTCTTCCGGCAGCGCTGATATACAGACAGGGCTTCACCCCTTCTCCCCAGGCGTTTATAGCAGACCATGAGACGGCGGTACACTTCTTCCATGCACGCGTCCACTTCCAGACACCCCTCGTAATATTCCGCCGCCCGGTCCCAGTGACCGGCCGTTTCCAAGTTGTGGCCCAGCCACCATACACTTTGAAAATATTTGTTCTTCAGGCGTTCAGAAAGTGGGGCCATCCATGCTTCCTCGCGTTCCCCGGCCATAAATGCTCCCCGGTACAGCTTTACGGCCTTTTCTGTATACTCGGACGCATGGCCCGCTTTCCCCTGTCTCTTATACTCATCGGCGTGCACCAGCAAGCGTTCGAATGCCTGAGCGTCAACCCAGCAGTACCGCTCATCCAGTGTAACTTTGCCGTTCCGGAAACTGACGGCATCCGGGTATGCGAGGAGTTTGCGCAGGCGGTGCAGGGCCATCTCGAACGTATGGTGAGCCATGTCACCATCCGCATCCGGCCAGAGTAGGTAGGCGATACGCTCTTCGCCTATATTCCTTCCTCCCAGGGCGATCAGGGCCTTGAGCAGGGCA
Source organism: Syntrophales bacterium (assembly GCA_035685925.1). Lineage (GTDB taxonomy): Bacteria > Desulfobacterota > Syntrophia > Syntrophales > UBA2185 > Fen-1135. Next base: position 3,470 of record DASRZZ010000150.1, read on the forward strand.
AGAGGCTTCTGCTGCGCCTTGTGGGAGAATTCAACGGGCTTGTCGTCCCGAAAGAGAGAAAAGCTTCCCAGTGTATAGATCCTAAGGGCCCACGGCCATTCCTCGATGTGGACGGGAGGCTTCTCGGGGATCAGTCCCCGCCTGTGGATGATCGTCCGGACATGCTCCACTTCAATCCCGGCCTCAAGGGCCTTTTCGCACATGCGCAGTGTTTCAGATGGTATATCGAAGAAGCCAAAGACATACCCTCCCTCCCGGGCAAGGGTGAGGGCCTCGCGGAGCAACTGCAGACCCTGTTCCTCGTTGCCTTCGTCAAAGTCAAACTGCGCCTCTATTAACAATGCTATCGCTAATTGTGAGCGGCAACCTTGGATGGCTAAATAGGAACGCCCTTGTGAGAGATGCTGCAACGCTTCTTCACGGTTTCCCATGCGATGGGAAACCTGTGATAGCATCAAGTGAGCAATGGCCACATTCAATGGATTTCTGGTAATAATGAGGCCTTGTTTTCCCTCGTATAACGCCTGATCGAGGTCTCCCCGGATCAGGGCTAAACGCGCCAACGTTACATTATAGAGGCTTCGTGCCAGGGTGGACATATACTCGGCCGACGACATCCGTTCTATCAACTTCTCGGCGCCTTTGCAGTTCATACGGTTGAGAAAGCTCACCAACGCATGGACGTGGAACCACTTGTCGTGAATATCAATGCCGCAGTTTTGGGACAATTTCAAGCCCTCGTCGGCTGCCTGCATCAACTCATAGTGCAAGCCGGTGATGAGATAATACTGCACCTCCGCGCACCAAAGTACGATCAGATGCAACGGCTGCGCATGACGGGAACGGGACAGGCGCTCCAAGAGGCTTAGCAGGGGCAAGGCCTCGTGAGCGCTTCTGTATAAAAGCCGGTGCCAGAAGACTAAGTGGAAAGCGTGAATCTTTAAGTTTATGGTCGCTGGGGTCTCCGGGATTTCCAGCAACCGCTGTTCCCAGGTCTCAGCTTTCGGGTGAGAGATATTTTCGAATAACGAGGCCGCAATCATGCTGGCAATGACTGATGCCTCGATCTCATCATTGGGAAATGAATCGATCTTTGCCGCGAGGTCATGGAGTATGTTGAGCCAGTGACCAATGGTTGTGAAATCGTCAAACAGGAAATATATGGCAAAAACTACACCTGCCGCGGAAAGGACAGCTCCAATCAAATCATTGCCAGTCTGAAAGCCAGCAAAGGCCTGTTCTAAATAGGATTTGGCCGAGGCAGGAGCAAAAGGCAGGACGCTGATTCCCTTCCAGTAAAGGAGCCAGGGACTTCCATGAATGACCTCTTCGGGAAGGCTGTCCAGCCATTCGCGAAGGGGTTCATATCTTCCCTGTTTGATCATGTCCGGTGCATGTGAAATGATGACCCCAGCCATTGCCTCCCAGTCGGAAACAGTCTTCAGGAGAGAAACGGCGGCCTCCGTCTGCCCTGCACGTTCAAGGATTACGGCGGCAGAGCACTGTATGCTGGACAGGGTCTCAGATGGGAGCATATTCCGGGCATGCGTCATGAGAAAGTCTCTGCACAGTAGATGATACTCGTAGACAGGTTCATTATCAAAATGCTTGGTGATGAAGTAATTGTTATGGTTCATATAACTCAGTATGTCACCGGCTAAGGGATTTCCGGTGATCTCTTCGGCCATGGAAGCTGTCATTTTCCGCAGAAATGCCGTGTAGAGTAAGAATTCCTGCGTCCTGTGGTCCAGCTTCTCAAACAATTCGCGCGCGAAATAGGTGAATACCTCTTCAAAAGAGCGTTTCCTCATGAACCGCAGCTCCGTGTTATCTCTCTTCAAAGACTCATAGATTAGAACCAGCCCCGCAGCCCATCCATCGGATATACTGTGTAGATAATGTATCGTGTCCGGTGAGCAGATCTCTTTGGCCCTGCGAGCGACGATCTCTCCGGCTTCCTCTTCGGTCAGGCGGATGGATTCCCACCTGAGGAAATCGATTTGCTGATTCGCTTTTAAGCGTATGAATGCGGAAGGTGAGTCTTTGCGGCTCATTACAATCGCGTTTATGCCTTCGGGAATTTGGGAGAGAGCCGTGTGCATTATCTCGTGAAGCGGAGATTCTTCAGGTACCTCCTGGTAATTGTCGAAAACAACGAGCGACGGGACCTTAAGACGGCTGTATAGTTCTTCGAAAAACCGCGTGGTAAAAGTCGGGATGCCCTGAAGATATTCCGGCGTGAGGAGTGGGAGGGGCTTGCGTTTTCTCGGCGCAACTTTCGC
>DASRZZ010000151.1:0-3880 GCA_035685925.1 Syntrophales bacterium
AAGCAGATGGGGAGATAGGGTGACACGGGGACGCGGTGACGCAAGAGCAGGCGGGGAGTGCGCCCCTTTAAAGACTGGGGCCACTGCGTGGGATTGCGGAATGCGGAATTTAAACTAAAAAGATCACTGAAGCAGAGCGCAAAGCGCATGGCATAAAGCTCAAAGCAAGGCTATCGCTCCTGACTGCCGTGTACCATGTTAGGTACATGGTCTGCCGGCAACGTGCGCTCTTCCAGACACAAATCATCCCTCCCTTCTTTTCACGTTGACTGATTTTTTCAGTCCACATATAATACTTCTCGACATCCATGAAGAACAATAAGAACGCAAGATCGAACCTTTACGTCATCGCCGGTCCCAATGGCGCTGGGAAGACGACGTTTGCCCGTAAGTTTCTTCCAGATTATGTGAAATGTTTGGAATTTGTGAATGTGGATCTCATTGCTAACGGTATATCCCCATTCGATCCGGGAAGAGCCGCTCTCAGAGCTGGAAGAATTATGCTCGAGCAAATTCATTCGTTAGCCGAGCGCCGTGTGGATTTCGGGTTTGAGACCACCCTCTCCGGAAGAACCTATGTGAAACTCCTGCAGGAGATGAAAAAAAGAGGGTATGCCATCCATATCTTTTTCCTTTGGATTGGCGATGTCGAGTTGGCACTCGAACGCATTAAACTACGGGTACGTAATGGAGGACATGGTGTTCCAGACGCCACCGTCCACCGTCGTTTCGGTAGAAGCCTGCCAAATTTTCTCCGTGTCTATAAACCTTTAGCAGATTCGTGGACAATCTTTGATAATTCGGGAGATGTTCCCGAGATGATTGCTGTTGAAGAATCGGGGAAGATCGAAATACTTGATCCAGATCTCTTTAACATTTTATTAAAGTATAAGGGGAACCAATGAAAAAGAGTAAAAGAACGCCCTTCCTTTTGGCACACAAAGCCGAAGAAGCACTTCGGAAGGCTGTGGCCGAAGCGATCGCCGAACATCGTCGAAATGGAGTTCCGATTGCCATCTGGCGCGATGGCAAAGTGGTTCGCATACCTGCTGATCAAATCGAGGTCCGAGAACCTCAGGTTGAGTACACTGTTTCTCATAGGAAGCGAAAGTAATTCCGCGACCGATTTCGTGAAAAACGGTGCCATCCATAAAAAAGTTGGGCCTGGTTCGATTTCAAATTTCAGATTTCAAATTTCAAATTGAAAACACTGGAAGAGAAGGATACTTCCCGTTTGAATCGGGGAGTCTGAAGCTAAAAGCACCGGACGCGGACCGCGCAAGGGCATCATTCTGTGGGTCATCGGGTAATTGAGTGATTAGGTTAATAGGTCATTGAGAGCGAGGATAAACTCAATATCCTTGACTTTGCAATCACATCCTCCCCTTCCTTCTGTGCTTTGAACCGCACCTCTTAAATAACTTCTTTTGACAAACTGTGATGAAAGAGATAAGATTACGCAAAATGCATTACGCGAGGTGCGTAATATGAAGAATCCTTTTCAATATCATCCAAACGCAGACCGATGTGTCCAATTTCTCACCACTTTCCATCGCTCCTAAAAGATCTTCCACTTCCTTCCTGCGGTTACAGAAAGCGTCGCCCCGGACCACACCCCATATTGGGTGCCATGTTTTATGGGACCTTTGTGAATCAAAAGGACAGATTTCGGAGGACTCGATTGAATCCGCTGTCGGGACCCTTCTCGCCCATAAAGGCTACGCGTATACCACGCTTTGGGAATCTTTTGCCATCAATCAACGCCGATTCTTGAGAGGATTGGCATCCGAACCGGTGGGGGTGAAACCCTTCGCATCAGATTTTATTCAACGCCACGGTTTAAGATCGGCATCGAACGCGCAAAGGGCTATTGAATCCCTCTTGGAAAGAGATGTCATTGACCGTGATAACGGCTCATTCATTATCATCGATCGGTTTTTCAAAGTCTGGATACAGAAAACACAAAGTGGAAAATAGTCAAAGCAGGGGGGCTCTGGTCGGGGATCTCGGGGTCAGGCCGCAACATTCAACAAGTCATTTTCCTAAATACTGATTTGTGGTGTCATCCATAAAAAAGTGGGGCGGGAATTCGGACGTTGCAAAGGGAATGGTCTCGGGTCGGACCAAGCTAACTGTTTGATCGAGCAAATCATTTCTAGAAAAAAGGGGTTGATTTCAGGCTTAGAACGCCAATCTGAACGTTAATATCGCTGAGAGTAAAAGGCAGACTTCAGGCCCAAAAGAGACTTCCAAAGCGCCTGACTGGCCGGCAACGCGCGCTGTCAAGCGAACAGTATGAATCGATATTTACCCCGTTAGAAATATTGCTCCGCTGCGTTTCCAGTCGTAACGACTGGAATTTCTAACGAGGGAAGCACGATTTGAAGTGCTTCCATTTTTCAGTGAGGATATTTTGCTGCGCGTGATTAGATATTAAAGTTGCTAAACCACATCCCAGCCAAGCCACCAAAGGAGTTGATAAGATTTTCACCTTTTGGTAAACTCTTATAAGAAATCAGATTATAAGGATAATATCCTATTCAGAGGGGTTGACGGTGAAACTCCCCAATTATGGAAATGCCATTGTTTCGGAGACAAAAATCACCGGGTATCTACTCTCCAATAAACATCGAGATGGTCGCAGCAAAGCAGAATTTTTTGCACAATTGGGGTTTATGGCTGACGCTTGGGAGAAGCTTGCGAAAGGCCTATTACAGCATGCTGCCGAGAATGAGGTTGCCAAAGTCGAAGATTCCCCGTTTGGCAAGCGCTATATTGTTGAGGGTAAACTTTTTGGATCAGGCGGTAAAACAGCTGTCGTTCGCTCAGTTTGGTTCGTTGAAACAGGAGAGCATATCCCGCGGTTTGTGACTGCCTACCCATTGCAAAGGAGGAAGGGATGATTAAAGAGCTAGATAGTGTTGTGCTGAATGCCGATTTACCAGAGCATGGCCTGGAGCGCGGCGATATCGGTACGGTCGTACTAATACATGGTAGCGGAAAGGGATATGAGGTTGAGTTTGTGAGTTTAGACGGCGAGACAATGGCAGTCGTCTCACTCCCTCCTTCAAAAGTACGCCCAATTGGTCGCCGAGAAATTGCACATGCCAGGACAATGGAAAGCATGTCATAGTGGGAGACCCTTTTATCCTCGCATATCCGCACCTCTGATCAGGTCCTTGCAGATCCAAAAAAACTGGAAGGTGTCAAATAGCGTCGGGTCTCGGGTCGGACCAAGTTAACTGCTTGATCGAACAAATCATTTCTATAAAAAAGGGGTTGATTCCAGGCTTAGAACTTCAATTTTAACGTTAAAATTAAGATAGGGACACATCCCATTTTCTGGAATTTAAGGAAAGCATTCTGCGTCAGAAAACCTCCCTTGACAACCTCCATCAATCTGATATAATTATACTGACTATATCAACCATATCAATTGATACGAGGAGCACGAGAATGTACAAAAGAATTTCCGCTCTCAAGGCGAGGCAAAATCTTGGTCAGGTGATGAATGAGGTAGCGCTCAAGGGAGATGATTATATCATTGAGCGGGCAGGAAAAGCTCTTGTGGCAGTGATTCCAATTGAAAAATACCAGTCCCTTCAGCGGGAGATAGGGGAGTTTTTCGAATCTCTGTCAAAAATGAGAGCGAATCTTGCAAGAGAAGATGAAAAAGATATCGATGGACTAATCGGGGAGGCAGTGCGGTCCTACAGAAAGTCTAAAAACAAATCAAGAAATCATGCTTAAAGTTGTTCTGGACGCCAACATCTTTGTGAGTGCCGTGTTAAAGCCGCATTCTGATCTGGCGAAGATCTTTGAGCTGGTCAGCGAGGATAAGATAAAACTGATCTTATCGGAAGATATCCTGTCCGAAATT
>DASRZZ010000152.1:0-4158 GCA_035685925.1 Syntrophales bacterium
GCATCAGTCATTGCCGTAACTAAATGTCCCTGCCGGATGATCATGCGTAAGTGCGACAAACCGATCGACGTCTGTCTCCAGATCAATAGGGGTGCAGAATACGCCATCAAACGCGGTACGGGCCGTAAGATCCATGCTGGAGAGGCAAAGAATATTCTTCGAAGGGCAGAAGAAGCCGGTCTTGTCCATCTTACCGAAAACAAAGCGGCCCTGGGTACGGTCATCTGTAATTGCTGCGGATGTTGCTGCATAGGCCTACCCTATATGAAGAACCCTTCCACCAGCAGCATGCTGGTTCCCAGCCGTTATCAGGCGGTTATTGACGTCGAAGCCTGCACTGGTTGCGGCATGTGCGCAGATGCCTGTCCAATGGACGCCATTTCCATGAGCGAACCGGACTCGGCAAAACTGAGAGAGGAGGCCTGTATAGGTTGCGGCGTCTGCACGCACGTTTGTCCTGCGGATGGGATTCATCTAAGGGTCGTCAGACAGGAAGACTTTATTCCTTCGTGAGCAACCTGCCTGAAATGTTGCCAAGAAAAATGAATGAGACTACGCCTCGACAATAATGTCGTAGGACCAGACAATAGGCGATGGATCATAAGATATAGAAAATTAAGGTATTATTAATCACGCACCCTGAATTGATCGACAATTCTTACCTTCCTAATTTCCCTTCTCAATCTCTGTCATCTTTGTATTTATCTAGTAACCTCTTAATAAACAATAAGTTAAGTCATCATGGCGTTTCTGGCATGTATTATGTAAGTACAAAGATAACTTCTCAGCTAAACATACCGGGCGTGGTTAGCTGGTAGTAAAACAATCCAAAGACATCTAGTACGTACCTTCTTCATCGCTGGGAGGTCAGAAATGATCTCCCGGTACCTCCTATCCTGACTTCCAGAATATTTTTCACAAAACAACATATCATCCGGCATCCAATAGAAGCCTCAGGAAATCAATATTAACATTTGTATTTGAAAAATATTGAAATGCATAAGAAGCCCCAATCTGCCTTTGACACATAGGGCCTTCCATTGTATGATTTTCCATCACTCATAGTCATATCTTATCAAAACAAATCAAGCGGACAAATCAAATCGAAGGAGGAATCTCGATGAATCGTAATGCGCTCTGGATCGGCTCCGTGGCGCTCGCCGCTGCCATTGGTTTTGGCGCAGCGAATTTTGCGAATTCGCAGACAGGCGAGAAGCCGAAGCGTTTTCCCCAGCTCACGATGGACCAACTCAATGACCAGCAGCGCCCTCTCGGCGAAAAGATCATGAAGATTTCAAGCGTCGGTCTCGGAGGCCCTTACAATCCGTTGCTCCGCAGCCCGGTCCTGGCGCAGCGCATGTACGATCTGCTCGATTATCTGCGCTGGAATTCCTCGCTGTCGCGGCAATTGACCGAATTCGCGATCCTGATCGTGGGGCGACAGTGGCGGAGCCAGGTTGAATGGTATGCGCATTATCCGCTGGCGCTGAAAGAGGGCCTGCCGAAACAGGTGGCCGACGACATAAAGGCAAACAAGCGGCCGCGGGGCATGACGCCCGAAGTGGAAGCCGTCTATGACTTCTGCAAGGAGCTCTCGACAAAACACGAGGTTTCCGATGCGACGTTCAATCGAACCAAAAGATTTCTCAATGATCAGCAAATCGTGGATCTGACTGTGCTCAGCGGCACCTATGTGACATTGGCTATGGTGCTGAGCATGGCGGAGGAGAGCGTGCCGGCCGGCAAGGAGCTGCCTTTCAAACCCGGCGAGCCTTGAGAGTTGTCGCTGACGATCTGAAGGAAAGAGAAAATAAAGAACGATATCGAGGAGTGTGGTCTGATATCCTTACCAAACTGTCCGGTTTTCAGTTATGGAAAAAGGGAGATCACGCCCAAAACTTCTACCTGCTCGAAAGGGGGAAGGTCGTTTAGGTCATGGATACGTATATGGGCACTGCGAAACCCCCTATGCAAGTCACGGTGGATGTCGTTACGCAGGGAGAAGCCATGGGATGGTCTTCAGTCGTTGAGCCGTACTTCTATACATTGGGGGCTCTATGCATTGCCGATTCGAAAGCTATTGTCTTCGATGCGGATAAACTCAGGGAATTAATAAACAGAGAAATTGTCTTGGGACTGAAATTCATGAAAGCTGCAGCGAGAGTGATAGCGAGCCGCCTGATTCACACGCAGAGCATACTGATTGGTGAGCGAGGGCTTTCTATTTTTACCGAATATTGAGTGAGTGTTGCATCTTCACCTGTTCTTCATCTCCCCTCCCATAAGCGGAGGGGATTTTTTTGAAGAAGGGGCACAGTATGTTCTCAGGACAACATTTCAATTTGAAGTTTATGATTACGACGAAGGTGAATACAGTTCACTCACCTTTGCCTGTTCTCGCTGTTGTACAGAGTACAAGAAATTACGAGAAAGCCAGCCCCATTTTTTAATGACGCTTAAACGACCGGCTATTCATATTACTTCGTCCCCTTAATCTCAGGAGATGGTATAAGAGGGAAACCACGTTGTAGAGCGATGTGTTTAATGATACTGAAATAGCCTCGCAAATGCGCCTCTACTGTCCATTTTTGCTTGTAGGTTTCGTAGCCACGCTGACCGAGATTTTCACGGTGAGAAGGATTTGCAAGGAGTTGATCCATTACAGCAATCAAATCCTCTTCGGTATCATACAAAAAGCCGCCCCTGCTCTCTGCAACTATTTCAGGCATGCCTCCAAGATTTTTCGCAATGACCGGGATTTTATGCCTTAACGCTTCTATGATGACCAAAGGCGAGATATCATAATAGAGCGAAGGAACAATCAGCGCTACTGCCCCTCTATAAAGTCCCTCCAATCGGTCGTAAGGTAACCAGTTTAGGAAAACGATATTGGGGCAGTCTTTGGCAAGCTTACGAACATATGATCCATAGCTACCCTCTCCGGCAACCAGCAAATTAGCTTTGCGATAACGACGAAAGACCGGGATGAGCGTGTGCAAGCCCTTGAGCTTTTCCAAACGTCCGACGAAAAGAAAATAGGGGTGCTCGTTGGAATGGATTTCTTGTTGCGCGTGAGATGAAGAAGGCTCGCCATTCCCGTCTCCAAGAAAGAAGGGGAGATGAAAGAAGGGAAGTTCGAGGCCCTTTTGACGGTGTATATCCCTGCTAAAATTCGTCAGATGTATAAAAGCATCGACATGTCTAACCGCCCTTTGTATTAAAGCAGTGTGACGCCACCACTGTGCAGGGCGTTTGTGCTTGAAAAGACAAAGGAGGCAATTCTCCCGATTGCAAGGCACTCTATTAAATTTGAGGAGAAGGTGGGTAGGGCATATCAGCCAGTACTCATGCATCGTGTAGAGCTTGATAGATCTCCCATACTCCATGATTTTTGGGCCGCCGACGAGTGAGATATTATGGTAATGGATGACATCGAAATCTTTATCCAGGATCTTTTTAATATGAGCCGATTTGAATAAAGGGATGCCGGTCTGATGAGTGGCCAATGGAGAGAGAAACCCAAATCCACTCTTGAGACCATGCACCCTTACATTTGGATGGTCATCATATTCCCTTCGATTCTTCCGACCGGATAAAAGATTATACGCATCAACACAATGAATCACATCTACATGATGTCCTCGCTTGGCCAACTCATTCGACAACCGATGAACAAAGATTCCATCACCACCAAAATTATAAGGTGGATAGAATGTTGTAATCATGCAGAAGCGAAGCGGTCGATTGGTGATTGCGAAGCCCATGAAACTATGCCTTTCATTCCGTCAGGATTAACAGGGAAAACCCGTCCAATATCCTCGCCATCCATTCTTTGTGCAAGGGGGAAAGGGCCTTTTTCAATAATTTCGGGATATATCTTCTCAATCCCTGATGCTGCAAAGAGATTGGGCCATAGGTATAGAAAACATCGATGATCCGGTAGCCCGCATCTTCGAGGGTTACAAGAGCAGTTTCCTTCGTGAAATAGTGGAGGTGGCCAAGTCTCTGTCTCGCCTTCAGGATGGGAGTGCTTTTGAAGAACACGGACTGAAGAGAAATATTGAGAGGAAGGCGAAAAATCTTGTAAGTTCCTTTAGTTTTTAATTTTCTTAAGAAGCCGAGGTAATCTTCCACATGCTCCACAACATCGATAACAAG
>DASRZZ010000153.1:0-36436 GCA_035685925.1 Syntrophales bacterium
CTCCACACTGCGTCCCGATTTCGGATCTACTGGCGTGTTCAATGCCGCGTCCGATCAACAACAAGTGGGTGTTAAGATAACGGACGTAGAAAGGCTCTATGACAAATATCTAGATGCACAGGCAGTTGAGCAGGAGCAGTATGGAGGATATAGCCAATCTCAGCTGGGCGTTTTAAACAACGTGCAGACAATTTTCAACGAAAGCACGGGCAACGGCCTCAATAGCCTTCTTTCCCAATTTTGGGGTGCCTGGTCATCGCTATCTGCAAGTCCCACCGATATGACCGAACGGGACAGCTTAGTTTCCATCTCCCAGAGCCTCGCTTCTATGTTCAATCAGAAATCTAATGAACTCATAAATACACAACAAGACCTCAATACAGAAATTTCGGATGACGTGACTCAATTGAATGGGTACCTCGCGCAGATGGCAGATTATAATAACAAGATTGTTCAGATTCAGAACAGCGGCGGTAACCCTACTGATCTGCTCGACAAAAGGACTCAACTGTTGCAGCAGATCAGCAATCTTGTGGGCGTAAACTACTATGAAGAAGCTAATGGTGCGCTTAACGTCTATATTTCCAATGGAAGGTCCCTCGTAGAAGGGAATAATGTTTGGAATCTTGCCGTGCAAGCCAATCCAAGTAACTCAAACTTTTATGACGTTGTTTTTCAAGATACGCCAAGTCAAACGATAAATAGCGCATTGAAAGGGGGAACGATTGCTGGGCTGCTCGATGCCAGAGATACAAAAATATCGGGGTATCTCAGTAGCCTGAACACCATGGCGTCCACAATCATCACACAGGTCAATGCGCTGCATAATTCGGGCTATGATATGAATGGCAATACAGGGGAAAACTTTTTTTCAACGGCGACATCAAACGCTGCGAGAGATATGAAAGTTGATCCGGCAATTGTCGCTGATGTCACAAAAATTGCGGCAGGGGCAACGGTTAGTGGCGATGGTAACGTCGCCAGTTCGATCGCAGACATTCAGAACAATGCGTCGTTGATGGGAAGCGGCATGACAATCGACAATTTTTATGAATCTCTGATATCTCGTGTCGGCCAAGATGTTCAAGACGCGCAAACCAACTCGGACCATCAGACAGCTGTGCTGAACGAAGTCCAAAACCAGAGGGAGGCTGTCTCGGGTGTTTCTCTGGACGAAGAGATGCTCAACCTGATCAAATATCAGGCAGCTTACAACGCTGCAGGCAGGCTCTGCGCGACCGCTAACACGATGATGGATAACCTAATTAATCTCGGGATAGAGACGGCCTTAACTACATAATGAGTTCGCGTCTGAATTGATGTGAGAGTAAACCAGCGAATTTAGAAGAACAAGAAAGGGTGATTATGATTACTCGAGTTGCCGATCAAATGAAATATGATCTGCTGTACAGCAGTATATCAAATATTCAGAATCAGAATAACGATCTGATGACAAAGCTGTCCAGCGGAAAGGAGGTTAACGAGCCTTCTGACAATCCCCTCGGTATGGGGCAAATTCTCGATTACAGGAGCGCGTTGGCGCAGATCAGTACCTACAAGAATAATATTGACAGCAGCAATGCGTGGCTCTCTACCACAGAATCAAGTCTGTCGAGTGTAAACGATATACTCACTCAGGTTAAGGAAACGGCGGTATCGCAAGCTAGTGCCACGGCGACCGCTTCAACTAGGCAGACTGCGGCCGATTCTCTCCAGCCGCTTATTGACCAGATTCTTTCCCTGGCTAACACAAAGGTTGGCAACAGCTATATTTTCTCTGGAACAAGAACAGACACGGAGCCATTTTCCGCAACGTCATCTGCTGCGCATATCGGTCCCGCTGTTAAAGCGATCGGGGATGCCTTTGACGGGTCAGTAAGTTCGGGTGGCACTTATACAGCAGGTACTTCGAATAAGACCTATGTGGTTAAGATTGTATCAGGGGGAGCAATTGGAGCGGCAACTTATGAAGTTTCCGAGGATGGCGGGAGAACTTGGCTCGCTGGAGGACCGCAAGCAACCGGAGCCACTATCAATGTTGGTACGGAAGGTGTTCAGCTTAACTTTACTGCCGGTACCAAAGATTTTGCCGCTAACGATGTTTTCACTGTTAACGCCTATGCACAGGGCTATTACAATGGTAATGGGGAAGAACTCTCCAGTGAAGTTGGCAGTGGCGTCAATATGGCGTACAACGTCACGGGGGAGGCGGCATTTACAAGCCAGGGACAGGGTACGGTTGACATTTTCCAGAGATTGAACGATTTGAAAACCGCCCTTCAGAACAATGATACCGCAGGTATCAACAGTCAGCTCGATTATCTTACCCAGGCAAGTAATCAAATTACCCGTTATACTGCGCTATGTGGGACCAGAGAGAACGGCCTGAATACATCGAGCTCCACACTTGATGATATGAACACACGTATAACTGGCCTTAATTCAAATGTCGAGGATGCTGACATGGCAAAGTTAATAACAGATTACCAGACGCAACAGGTCGCTCTACAGGCTGCTTATCAAATGGCAGCAACTTTGACAAGTAATTCAATCTTGAATTTTATTAGATAAGGGAATTGCACCCCCCTCAGAGGCTAAAAAATGTTGATCCTGACACGGAAGTTGGGTGAGTCAATCAAGATTGGCGATGATATTAGGATTACATTCCTAGAAATAAAAGGCAAGCAAGTCAAGTTGGGAATCGAGGCGCCGTCACAGGTTGCTGTTCATCGGGAAGAAATATATCATCTCATAAAGGAACAGAATATGAAGGCGGCGGATGTGGCAAGTATTGGCGAAGCAACATTGCCTACTATTTTGGACGGATTAAAAACTCTCTTGATAAAAGACGGAAAGACCAGTTCACGGTGATGATCTTCTGAGGCTCAAGGTACTGATAGCAGGGAGACTGATGGCGTGAAAATTTCTACCATGCGATTTGGGGTGATCGAGATAGACGAATCTAGGATCATTGATATGCGAGGGGGCATTCTCGGCTTCGAGCATCTGAAGAAATTTGTTTTATACATTCGAGATGAAAGAACCCCCTTCTGGTGGTACCAGTCTGTTGGTGATAGTGGTATCGCTTTTGTTGTCATCGATCCACATGCTGCAAAGGCAGATTATGAACCGATGATAAGCGACTATGATTTGAAATCTCTTGAAATAGAAGATGCTAAAAGCATAATCCTACTAGCTATTGTCACCATCCATCAAGACCCTTTCTCAGTGTCCGTAAACCTTAGAGCACCTATCGTAATTAATACAAAGAGGAAAATTGGGAAACAGATTGTTCTTGAGGATCCACTTTATCCCATCCAGTATTACTTACCGGTGGGGCCTTTTATCGACGAAGCTTCTGCGGAAGAAGGACAATAACGATAAGGGGAAATGGCTACGACGCTGGGCTGGCATGCATGAGGGCAATGGTGAGCAGGCGATTTGGTATTCCTCTAAACTGAATTATTGAAAAGCAAGCCTATCATTTCTTCTATCTTCGTCTGCAGGTCTTGCATATCTTTTGGTGGGATTTCGCGGATAACCTTTCCCGTGTCTTTATCTGTTACAATTACAGATATATCTTCCCCCTTCTTACCATACGTGGAGAAACTCAAGCCGATATTCATCGATTCCATTTGACTCTGAATTTTCTGAATCGCTTGATTGGTAGCTTCACTGCTTTGAGGCACGTCTTGCTGAGACGGTTCCATCGGTGCACCCGTTCCGGCAGTCGACCCTGCAGCAGAAGGAATCGCAGGGCTTGCTATTGCCAAAGCATTTATATTTGAAACGGTCACATCCATTTATAAAGCCTCCCTTCAACCTATTTATCGTCATTTATGGGAAAAACTTTAAACCTTTTTGACGGCTCATGTCTTAACGTCCAGGAATCTGGGTTCCCAGGATTTTCCTCTGCTGCCCTTGAAGCACTTTTCACGATGGTTGAGCCCGGATAGACCCGTTCTCAACTTATGAAGTTCATCTTCTGCTGCGGCTTCACAGTCCTGGTTTAGTCGCAAGGTCTTATTAATAAGATTTTCCAGCATCTTCGTAAAAGACCGCACGCGTTTCCGTGTTTCCGGGTCAAGCATTTCCCCGGAGAACGGGTTTGCCTCTCGGATCATGCGAATTTCGTCGTCCAATCTATTAATGAAGGTTATCTGATCGCGACGGCGGGCAATTATGTTTTCGACTGCTTCCACATTATGTTCCTTTATCATATCCTTTAGGGATATCGTTGCGGATATGAAATTTTTAAAGATCGCAATTTTCTGCTCTAATAATCCAGAGACCCTTAGAAGGTCGGGAGATGCTGCTAATGATTTCTTGTTCGTCATCGCCTATACTCTCAATTCTCTAGCGCAGGTCGTTTCTTTTTCCTGGTCTAAGACACGGCGTAAATCGATGTCAATATTCTTACGGTGACCGTTAAGCATCTCTTCCCACGCCGATTTCAGTTCCACTAGCATCCAGACAATGTGATCCATCGCCTCTAAGTCTTCTTTTAAGTCCGCATCCGTTAAACGGATCATCATGAAATTGTAGAGTGCGTGTAAGTTTGAAGCTACTTCCCCCCCCCTTTTAAAATCCAGTGCGGAGTTAAGGGCGCAAATAAAATCTAGAGCTCTTATTAGTGCCTGCGCTTTTCCTTCATAATCGCGAATAATGTACTTTGCTTTGGCAATCTTCAGATATCGTATTGCCTCCTCATAGCACATTAGAACCAGCCTCGTGGGGTCTGCTGTCAATACTCCTGCCTGTTTGTAGGCGCCCATGCCATTACCATACATACATTCTATCCCCCCTTATTTGAGACTATATTATCATAGTGATTGCCATCCATTGGTTGCGGCAGTAACCTGTCCAGCTAGCCAATTGCTCTGATTCTGGATATTATTTAACGCTACTTCCATTGCCACAAATTCGTTGGTCATTTGTTGTTTTTTCTGATCAAGCTGAGCATTCATCTCATCAATTTTTGTCTGAAAGTTGTCGATACCGTTTTGAAGTGATGTCTCCTTGAAAGAAATATAGCCACTGTAAGGGTCAGTAATATTAAAAAGAGTGGTGTCGAAGAGGTCTGCCACTCCGCGTGTTAATTTAACCGTTCCTGCCGTAAAGGGATTTGCCGGTGTACCGGATGTCCCTGTGTACGTTATAGAAATCCCTTCCGTGTTCGCATTGCCTTTATTTCCTGTCAGAACCTGTCCGGAGCCGGTTGCAGACTCGCCGTTGATGGTTCCGGCCACATCCGTCCCATTGATAACAGCACTTTGAGTACCCCATAAAAGTTTGCCGTTTGTTTCCGCGATGGAAAAATTGTGACTGATGCCGTAAGCGTTGCTTGTGAGGACGAGTTGGTCGCTGCCATTATTAGAAGCCGTTATGTCCATAGCGTAACGGCCGGTCTGGCCGCCTGAGTTTGTAGCAAGAACAGAACCGAAGTCAAGGCCGCTTGTGATGTTGAGTGAAAGAAGGCTAGCACCCGAGGATTTATCCTGGACTGCAATCCGGCCCGATGCATCAATTGATGCAGTCACATCATTGGAGAAGGCGCTTTCGATGGCCGAAAGCAGTCCCTGCACTGTGTCTGACGCCGCATTATTAATTGTGTAAGTCCCCCCGACGGAGCTGCCGTTTCTGTCTGTCCCGGAAAACTGAATCGTGTTTCCATCACTGAGACCTGCGCCATCTATGCTGCTCCAGGTTGTATTCGACGTAATGGGTTGACCACCAGCGGTGAGCGAGTTCGACCCGGCGAGCGTTTGTGTGTATACTGTGGACAGTTCTGTATTAATGGCATTGATAATTTCGCCGATGTTCATTTTGCCTTTAAGGGATACATTTGCTGTCTGATTTCCCTGCCCGATTGTCAGGGTCTCACCAGTCCCAAAATCAAGAGGTTGGCTTACAGAAGCGGAAGCGCTGGCCATTGAATGGCATTGTGTCGCTGGAGTGGTAATCAGAACGGTATATAGCCCGGCCTTTGAGTTCTGCGTGTCCCCTACATAGGTGAGGCTGTTCGATGATGTAACGCCCTGACCGACAAACAGGGACATAATATCATTGAAATTGGTCTGGAGATAGCTTGTCAGGGTTGTATCATTGACGCTCAACTGTCCCGTATCGTCGAGATTGATGCCTGCAAGACCCATAATAGAGAACCCGCTGTTGACACCCCATATGGGCTGGGTAATGAGGGATGTAAGGTCGGACTTTACGGAGGCGAGGGTTCCATCGCCGAAAAGAACGCCTCCTGTTGTATTTGATGTCGTATTGTAAGAATTCTGTGTCCTGATATAAGATGCCACACTATTATATGCCGTGACAAAGTTACTGATGTTGCTCTTTATGGTATCAATGTCATGTGCAACGTTCAGGTTGATGGTCGTGGAATTGTCTGCTTGGAGAAGATTCAGTGTGACACCCGGGATAATGTCATCAATGGTATTGGATGACTTATTCACCGGCACACCCTCCACCTCCACGGTGGCATCCTTGCCTGCAACCATCACTGCCGAGGCGGCACCAAAGGCACCAAAGGCAAGTGAAGATCCCGGAGCCTGGATGGTCGCATTCAGGCTGACATTCAGCTTCGTAGTCGCGTTTCCGCTCAGGTCGTCGACCCGGATCTTTCCATCGGAGGTAACGTAGGCGAGTACATTTTCATTTCCTCCATAAGTCGCGTCGATTGTATTAAGGAGATCCTGCACTGTGGTGGCGCCCGTGATATTGAAAGTCGTCGCATTAACACTATTGCCCGACGTATCCATGCCTGATAAGGTTATACTATCGCCTGTTGTATAAGTGTAGCCATCAATGTTTTTCAAAAGCGTCGATGCGGTTATATCGGAACCGTTGGATGTCATGGAGTTTCCCGAAACGGTACTTGTAGTCGAGCTACTTGTGTGATCCAGGACGCCAATGGTGTTCAGGATATTATTCGCATCCGTAAATGCCTGCGTTCCGTCAATTTGGAGACGGTAGTAAGTGTTCCCGTTGTCTGTCTCCGAGATTACCGAGGCGGTCACACCCGTTGGTGCCGCCGTATTGATAGCGTTTTCGATGTCCGTGAGGGACATGGCGGAAAGGTCAATGTGGACTGTTTTGTTACCGATGGTTACATTGCCCGACTCACCGGAAGAAAGTCCCAAAAGGGATTGTATTGCGGTGGTTGACGAGGTAAAGAGATCGCTCTGTGCGCCACTGGTAGTGGAATTCTTAATTATCGCAGTCTGATTGTCTTTCCAGCCGAACTGTTGCACAAGGTTTGCAGATGATCCGTTGAGGAGGCTGATTCCTTCGGCACCGGTTGCATCACTGGTGAGAATAAGCCGAGAGTTGTTGGTGCCGAGGTTGACGACTGTTGCCGTCACCCCGGAAGGTGATGCCCCTGTATCGGCTTCGTTTATGCTTGCCGCAACATCGGCAAGCGTGTCTGTCGCGCTGACAGTCACCACCTTGCCGTTGATGACAATATCGCCGGCATAGCTGCTCCCTAGTTCTGTTGAGGAACTGGTGAAGGGGTTGGAAGAGAGTTTTTGCGCCTGCGCTAAATTGTCCACTTTTATGGTGTAACTGCCCACAGTTGCTGCATCACCGACTGAGACGGAAAGTAGATTGCTTGCCGTGGAAGTGCCGCTGCAGGTGGACATATTCGCGTTGAATTTAGAGAAATCCGAAGGGTCATTCAGGGCATCCGCAGCCGTCTTCAAAGAGAGAAGCTGGGTATTAAAAGACTGCCATGCTGTCAGTTGTGCCTGTTCGGCGCTCTGTTGGTTTTGAACGAGGGTCACACTCTGCTGATCAACTGCCATCAACTGAGTGATTACGCTGCTCCAATCAATTCCGCTGGAAAGACCGCTGATAAAGCTGGTCCCTAAGCTGCTGCCAACATTGCTAGTAGTAGCCATCCGAGAATCCTTTCTGATGCTTCAGTGAGGCTTTAACGATGAACGTCAAGCGTTATGTTTCATAATCATTATCGGCAAAATATTCCCGTTGCTTAAGTGTTTTGAAGGCTTATATTCGCCTACCGAAACATTATTGCAGAGAGCATGGCAACGCCGAAACCACTGTATTATCTGCATATTATGAAAATCCATTTGCTTCATTCGCAACGATAAATCGAGCACCGCGCCAAGCTCTCTTTATAATGACAGCAAAAAATCTGCCAAAAAAAGCCCCGCAATCCAGAATATGATCGCGGGGCCTCCGGTGAAAAGGTTAGAAGATAAGTTTATTTGAACAACGAGAGTACCTGCTGTGGTGCCATGTTTGCCTGAGCCAGCATCGCCGTACCGGCCTGGACCAGGATCTGGTTCTTGGTGAAGTTTGTCATTTCCGAAGCCATATCTACATCGCGGATGGTCGATTGCGCAGCGGTGTAGTTCTGAATTGTGGTGGCGAGGTTTGCATTGGCATATCCCAGTCTGTTTTGAGACGCTCCGACGCTACCTTGCGCGCTACTCAGATCGCTTATGGCCGTGTTGATAGTGTTGAGGAACGTTGTCGCGCTTGTTTGAGAGTTCATCTGATCTTTTGTAAGTCCAAGTCCTGCAGATGTGACATTGGCAAGCGAGACACCGAGTTCGTCATTTGTGCTGCTGGTCGTACCCACCTGGAACGTAGAAGGGTTTTGAGCAGTGGCAAGAATTGTCTCAGTCGAAAGAGCCGTACCCAAGTGTTCGTTGAAAGTCACTGTTAATCCAAGGGCTGCAAAATCGACTTGCCCTGTCTGGCCGACGGCCGGTATTGCGACCCCTCCAATGGTCTCTGTAACCTTCTGGGTGCCCACGGTTCCAACGATAGTTACAGTAGCGCCTGTGCCACCTGTCGTAACAGTAAAGGTGTACGTCTGGCCGCTTGCCATACCGGCAGCAGTGGAAAAGCCGTTGGCCGCTACAGCGGTACTGCCTGCGGAGACGCCTACCCCGAACGTGCCGTTCAACAGAGTAATTCCGGCGTAAGTGGTCGAATTGGCGATCCGATCAATTTCGTCTATTAGCGAATTGCCTTCACTGTTGATCTGGTTGAGGTTTGACTGGCCACCGACATTTGCAGAGGCTGCCTGGGTAGCCAGCTCTTTTAATCTAGTCAACATGTTATCGATCTGATCCATGGCGCCGCCTGCAACCTGCAACAGAGAGTTGGCCTGGCTCGCATTCTGAGATGCCACTTGGTAACTGGCTATGTCGGCGCTGAACTGCTGAGAAATGGCCAGCCCCGCCGCATCGTCAGAGGCTGAATTGATGCGATAACCTGAAGAAAGTCTTTCGAGAGACTTGGACATTGCGTTTTGGGAGATACTGAGGTCCCTATTCGCGTTCAATGCTGATATGTTACTCTGAATTACGAATCCCATGATTATATCCTCCTTGTCTTTTATTCCCTGTGGGAATTATTTTGGCATCCTTGCCAATTATTTTAATTGATTAGTGTTTACAGCCGGGGTTTCTTTATCTCATCCCCTGCCCACATTGCCGTAGTATTTTTCACCTCCTTCCGTATTCTTTGACCATATTATCGGGTGAAAGGTGAAAATACTTGAGAAAAATACTGATAACGGAAAGAGTAAGAATCAATCCCTGCCGGAAGGCAGTAAGGAAAAAAGGTTGGATACCTGGGCAGAGAGGGCACTGTCGTGAATCAGGGCAACATTAATTTCATATAAGATGCCGGATATATCTTCAACTTTATCAATAGTCCTAGTCCTGTTCAAGCGAAGTTCTTTCAGGATCAGATCACACCAACCGATAAAGTCAACCATGCGCTTTTGCCTAAGCTCGATTTCACAAAGGTATAAAAGAGACTTGAGCATTCCTTTTCCCAGGTTATGGACGCGTTCGAAAAATAGCCTTGCGTTGTCGCATTGACCTAGCTGCAGCGCTATTTCGCCGAGATGTAGCCATGGCGCCGCTTCTTGAGGATTGATCTCTATAGCCTTACTGAAAGACTCCATGGCACGGTCGAGATGATTTTGCCGCCTGTGGAGGAGGCCGAGATTGCATAGGGCAGAATGATTCTGGGGATCTATCTTAATCAGGGCTTCCAGTGCTTTATGTGCCATTGTCAAATTGTCTGAAGCCATGGACAGGGTAGCGAGGCGGTTCAAAACCATGATATCCTGACTGCCCAGTTCTAAAAGTCGCTCCAGGCATCGTTTCTCATCGCTTTCGTTTTCTGTTTTACTGTTCCATTTTGCGAGCATATACCAGACTGAAGGATCATCGGGCGCTTCCTCCAGGGCAAGATCCAGATATTTGCGGGCTAACCCAAGATCGCCCGACCTGTCCATATGAAGGGTTCCGATATCCCGCCAAATTTGCGATTTATCATCTGACATCTGATAAGCGACCCGGTAGTGTTTGTCCATACTTTCATAATTTTTCAGGGCATGGTATGCATGCCCGACAAGGAGATTGATATTCCCCCCTTCACTTAAATGATTGTTAATGATTAGGCCCGGTTTATCAGGGTTATTTTCAAAATAATCGCGCAACTCCAAAAAGTGAAGTCCGTAATGCAGGACATCATTCCACTGTTTTTCCTCAGCTGAAATCACGGACATGATATAGGTGGAATCAAGATGGTCAGGGCATTTTTTTAGCGCCAGCGACGCGTAATCGCGCGCCCTTTTCAAATCTCCCAGATGAAAAAAAGATATGGCTGCATTGTGGCAAGTCCATAAATAAATTGGATCAGTGCTGCCCTGCTTTTCTGCCAGCTCGATCGCAAGTACGGATTCATTTGCACATTCTCTATACATTGCTCGGGCGAGATGCGATGCCCCCAGATAATGGTGCAGCATGGGATTATCTGGTGTTTCACGAAGCTGATGTTTCAGAAGCTCTGTCGTTCTTATATACTTCTCGACCGCCTTCTTTTCCTCGACGTTATAGCCATAGTGCATCAGCTCAATTGTAGAGTGTTTATTGCAGGTCTGACCGATCACACGGTTATGAACAATTCCTTCATAATGGATGACGCCGTTGTTTCGGAAAAGCCTTTCAGAATTGTGTCTGGCCGTCTTTTTGCCTCCGCTGTATATGCTGATGGTATTGATATGAATGGCATCTGCTTTCCCGGCTTCGCGAACTGCCTGTAATAGCTTTTCACCGCTGCCCACAACCAGTTCTTCGTCTCCATCTATAATGAAAATCCAGTCGCATGTGGCATATTGAAGAGATTGGTTTCGTGCTTTACTGAAGCTGCCTTCCCAAGGATGAAAGTAGACCCTGTCGGTAAATTTCTTCGCTATGTGAACGGTTTCATCTGTGGAACCGGTATCCACGATAATGATCTCATTGACGTAGTTGATGACACTTTTCAAACAGTTCTCAAGAAAAGACTCCTCATTTTTGACAATCATGCAGCAACTGATTGTCGGCTCTTTCATATTTGAGAGCTTGTTGAGCAAATTGTTGACCGTTTCATCATTAGAGTTTTGCTGGTGTGCCTTATCAAGATATATGCGGGATTTTACCACATGATTCTTATTGTAAAAATAAATGCCTATCGCGCGCAGAGCGATGAACTGTTCCGGCGCATACCTAATTGCCTTGTCGAACGATTTCTGAGAGTTCACCTCCTGACCCAACTCCGCATGAGCTATGCCCAACAGGACATGTACGTTCCACTCTTCATTGTAGGAGCAGGTCATGAGAGTGCCGAAATGCGGAGGATCAGTATTGAGAACATCCAGAAGCCGGAGATAGCACTCGGCATGGTAAACTAAATCTTTCCAACGCTTCTCATCGAAACAGATCACTATCATCATAAAATGTGAATCGATGTGGTCGGGATACTTCGTGAGAGCCTGGGTCGCCATGTCTCGTGCCGCTTTCGGATCGCCCAATCTGTAATACGCAAGAGAGAGATTGTAGCGAGTCCAGAGAAACATCATATCCTGCTTGCCCCCGGCCTCTGCAAGGCTAATGGCCTTCAAACCATGCTCGATCGTTTCCTGGAACATCCCCCGATCCAGGTAAGAACAGCTTAGATAATGGTGAGTAGCGGGATTATCCGGATTATCCTCAATATCCTTCATCTGGCGGACCGAGATGAGCGGCTTTTCTGATGACCTCAGGGGCGTGATTGCAGTTCTCGATATTTTCTTCATGGATTCTCCGCAGTCATACGGTTAACGACGAACCTACTTAGTTTTCATTCCCATGGTGCCCTGCCTGAGAGATTTCCTTTCAATGCACCTTTCCTTTTCTGATCATGAAATTAGTCGAACCGGTTCTTCAATCCCAGTTAATATGCAAATATTGCGCCTATATCTAGACATATCTATTAATGTCAGCGCCGATTTTTCAGCCAGCCAGCCAGCCAGCCAGCCAGCCTTCTTAGCATTGTCGTGGAAAGGGGGCCATAATGAAAAATTATCACGTGTTATGGCCGAAATTTTGCATATTTCTATTCGGAGTCAAGCCTCGATGTCCTATCTTCACAGGTCGGGTCTTAATTTTTCCGCAAGAGGGAGAATTCATGTCTAAATTTGCCTTGATTCATATTGGGACACATGAGGTATATGGCTTGTGCTATGTCGCAGGAGAAATTGCCAAGGGAGGTCACTCATTCAGATGGTTCGATGGAGAGGACGCGGATGCCATAAGCGCCATCGCCGACTGGACTCCAGATTTCATTTGTTTTTCTCCTCTGTCCGCTTTTTTCTCTTCGGCCACGAAGCTGTCAACCAAAATTAAGAAGATTCTCCCGTCTGCACGATCCGTATTCGGCGGCATTCACGTTTCCGCCGTGCCTGAGATCGTGAATTTGAGTGAGGTTGATCATGTTGTAATCGGGCCTGTTGACGGGACAATTGAAAAAATCATCAAAAGCAAACGATCCACCATCATCAAGGGACAGGCCTTGTCCCCAGGGCACATCAGGCCGGCCAAACGCGAATACTACGAACAAATTCCCCGAATCGGAACGCGGCACGGCAAAATGATCATGTCTCATTTTGGCTGCGTATACAACTGCTCGTACTGCGCGACTCACCGTATCCGGGAAGCATATAAACCGGAGGATTACCGGCGGCACTGGCTTTCGCGGCGGCCTCTTGAGGATATAATTGATGAAGCCGGATTGTTTTTGGAGTGTCCTACGACAGAAGTGGAGCTCTCTGATGACGACATGCTCTATGGTTCCGATATCGAGACGTGGTTGACGGCATTTGCCGCAGAATGGAAAGATAAAATCGGTTTGCCGTTAGTTGGAAATGTAACCCCCCTTTCTGTAATACGTGCCTCCGACGCCACTATGGAAACATTATCAAATCTTGTATGCAATGTCTGTGTGGGACTGCAATCATCAGAGAATGAAACACTCCGGTTATTTAACCGTCAGTTTCAAACAAAGAAAGTGTTTAAAGAGGCTGTTGATCGACTGCATGCTTTCAACATTCCGGTGAAAATTGACATCATTATCGGTAATCCTGTTAAGGATTCAATCGCTGATGCCATCGAAACAATCAAATTTGCCCAAACAATAGGCACAAAAAAAGTTATCGCTACAATCTTTCCCCTGATGCTATATCCGGGTACCGAACTGACTGCCTGGTGCATAGACCATGACATTCCGTTAAATGAAGAATGTCAATTCAATTGGTACGGCGGCGTGGGGTCCGTGAAGTTCGATACTGACACGGCCAAGAGACTCCGTAACTTAACCAAATTAGGAAGCTTCTTCATAGAACATAACATACCGGAATACTGGATGAGAGCACTTATCGAAGTTAATATTGATAATGAGGCGGCCCACTTAATTGCCAAATGCAACTTTCAAGACAGTCTTTGTCATCACGGCAAATCTGATCAAGAGATCAGGGAAATACTGGCGCAAGTAAATCTCTATTACTAATCATGGAACAGCCGCGTTAATTCAAGGTGGAGGGCGAACCATTCGACGATAGTATCGACGCAGACCGGCTGGGGAATAGCATCAAGTACGGGGATATATAGCCGAGGGCGTGTGGTGCAATAGCGGATGTGAAGAAAAGTACTTGCCACCTATTTCATATTCTACAACAAAAGGCGGTGCAACCAAACTTTGACTGGAGGACCATGGTGCTCCCAGTCATGATCAATTGAGACGAGAGTGGTCGTTCGAAAGTGTGCCGCTTTATCAGCCGGCATCGGTCAAGGTATCTTGTCGCCGCAAATCAGCCGCGCCACGCCGCAATCTTTTCAGCGGAACGTCGCACCGCGAGCAATGCTCAAGATCGTTGATGCGTCCTTTTTTCATCAACAGACGTGCTTGCCGGAACGCATCGTTATTGAATACCCCTACAGGATCATCATGAAAAGCACTGCCCAAGGTATAAAAAGAGGCGTCCACATCAATACAGCAGAACTGAATCATTCCAGAGACGTTGATGGTAATACGATCGAATACGTAAGGACATGAAACGCTCTTAGGTATAACGTATTCCGCGTCCGCCCAATTATGTTGAGGAAAACGCAGCACCATATCGCCCTTGTTTGAGACCAGATAATTAGACCAGTAATTCGTGTAGGCCTGCCATTCTTTTTTGTTGAGTGCCTGTTCGATCATCCTGACACATATAGCAGTGGCATAATTACCTTCATTGCGAAGCTTTATGAACCCATGGATGTTTTCAATAACCCGTTGAAAGGACAACCCCGGCCTGATTTGCTCGAATCTCTCTGGAATCAGGCTGTCGATGCTGAATATAACGATGTCTATTCCTGTATGCAAAAGGTGGGATGCGCGCGTTTTGTCAAGCATGCCGCCGTTTGTTGGCAGGCATACCTGATGGAACCCTGCATCTTTTGCTGCACAGATTTTTGCATAGACATCCGGATCCAAAGTGGCCTCGCCCAGCCCTACGAGATTCAGATATTCAATCTGCTTCATGTATGGCATTAGTCTGTCAAGAATCCCGAGAAACATGTCTCGAGGCATGATTTGGGGCCTCTCTGAAGATGAATTGATAGCACACATTATGCAGGATGCATTGCAGAGTCCGTGTACGGTTTCAATATCGATGGCAGAAGGTGTGACAAAGTTGCTCATAATTAGCCCTTTTGAAAATTGAATACATCAGCTCATGGAAAAATTCATCCTGTGCACAGCAGATACCCGCCCGGATTACAGCTGAACAATAATTTTCTGTCCAAGTCGTGATCCACTACGAAGCGCTCTGTTTCCTTGAGAAACGCTTCCAGCGCAGTTTTCGGGTTATTCCCGGGTCCCCATGGTCTGGGCCGGTGTTTCTGGATGGGGATATGTTCAATGATGGTGTCTCCGCAGACCAAGTAATGTCCCTTTCCGATAAAAGACGAGTATATCCGGAGTTCGGCAAAGACGTGGTCGTGACTGTGGTAGGAATCGAGAACGACGAGGACCTCCCGACAGTCTCCAATGATGGATCGGATTTGGGCAAGGGTATCCGGCTCAAGGGAAGATCCTGTAATAAGATGGATCTTATCACATAGCGGGCCATGACTATTCAGTCTGGCCTTGAGATCATCGGGGATGTATATATCCACGCCAATGACCTTTTCTCCTCCCAAGACTGTAAGCAAGGTCGAGTGAAAAAGCAGCGAACCTCCCCAGGCAACGCCGAGCTCTATTATGAATTTCGGGCGTGTTCTATAAATAATATCCTGCAGGGCAAACATGTCCTGAGGAAGATTCAGAATAGGCTCACCGAACCAGTTTGTTTGATGAATCCATTGATATTTGTCTGCGTCGATCAGGACCCCCCTTGCCTTGCAGACAAGGTCATCGTCCTTGCTCATGGCCAGCGCAGATTTTTTACGCAATTCTTCGAATTCTTCGCGGCTCAGGATCTTTTTTTCAGTCACTGTAACCTCCGGCCTTTCTCAAAAGGCCTATAGTTTCGGCTATATTCTTCTCTATGGATCCTGTAAAGACAAAACCAAGATTGCAGAAACGCTGGTTTGAGGCCTCGTACGATAATTGATTCATGATTTCCGCATCCACATACTTTATTCTGACATTAGTGATGTGCGGCCTGATCCATGTGATGACGTCATTAACGGTCAGGTTTTCCGTCACAACGTTGTAGACACGGTTATCAAAACGTCGTCTGTCAAGGATAAAGCAAAGGGCGTTAATCGCATCATCTAAACTGAGGTAGGGACGTTTCTGATGAAGGGCCGTCCGCCACACCGTAAGAGGTTGCCCCAGGACGGCCTGCCAGCAGAACTTGTTGACTGCGGTGTGAAATCTCATCCCCGGTGAGATTCCTACAATCGTCCCAAAGCGGCAGGTGACGAAATGTAGGTCTTTTGTAATGGCCATCTCCTGCAGGAGCCGCTCTTCCCGAAGCTTGGTTTCCGCGTAGGGGCTCTGAGGTTTCAAGTCTTCCTCAGGGCAATCCTCATCAACAGTCGATTCCTGCGTACCATAGACGCTCGTAGAGGACAGATGAATCATTGGAATTCCCAAGAGCACACAGCTTTCAGCCACTTTTTGGGTAGCGTTATAATTCACATATTCGACCTTTTCCCGGTCCTGGAAACTTCCTGCAGCGTCGGTAATGGCGGCGAGATGAACTGCGGCATCGACACCAGCCATAAGTGACGTCAGGTCTGTCTCCAAGATATCTCCGTCAACAAAACGGTAGACTGCATTACCCGGAAGGTTGAACAAAGAGGCATATCTCTTGGTGGACAGGTTGTCGATTATAACGAGTTCTAAAGAGGGGAAATAGTTTGGGATCTCCCTGATCAACCTTGATCCAATATGCCCCAACGAACCTGTGACGAGTATCCTCATGATATCACCTCAGATATCTGTCCAGACATGTTTCATAATATTCTTTTGTCATTAAGAGGCCGGCTTTGAGATCTGTCACGGGTGCCCAGTCGAGAAGGGATTTGATCTTCTTATTGCTGATAATTGCGTCGCCGATTTCTAGAGGCTTTCTGTCTTTTGGCCACTCGACAAGTTTGACTTTACCCGCGCCGATATATTTTACTGTAGCCTTAGCGATATCCGCCACACTGAAATGTTCATCGCCTACGGCGAATAGGATTTCGCTATTTGTCTGTTCACTTTGAGATGAAAGGATCAGAGCCGAAATCAAATCGTCGATGTAAATGGCATTTCTTTTTTGGGCACCGTTTCCAAAAACGGTGATCGTTTTATTCTGTAGCGCCAATCCAATAAAATAATTGTTGAAAGTAAAGTCAGGACTATGAATACTTGCGCGGGGGCCATATGTGTTGGAGACCCGAATGACTGCTGTCCTCAAACCATAGATATTGGCATAGATTAGGACGTATTTCTCCGCGACAATTTTGTTGGCTGAATAAATATCTGTCGGAAACTCAGGATGATTTTCGTCCGCGGGCTGATAGCGAAGCTTTCCTAACTGGGTGCTGGTCCCTAGGTGAATGAATTTAGCCTCCCTATTGAAACGTCGGATGGCCTCCAACTGGTTGATGACGGCGCGGCTATTTACATCCAGGTTGATCCATGGTTCGCGGATGGAAAAGCTATGAGAAGTGGAGGCAGCGCAATTGAAGATAATATCTTTTTCGAATATATGTTCTGACAAACGGTCCATGTTCAAGATGTCATAGTGACAAAGATGAACAAAGTTTCTGATATCATGAATATTAAAAAGATTTCCTCCTGAGTTGTTGTCCATGCAGTCATAGATGGTGACCTCAGCCCCCAAATCTAGGCATTTGTGGGCGAGATTGCTGCCGATGAATCCAAGGCCGCCTGTAATCAGAACTTTCTGGCCTCTCAGAGAAGGCAATTTAAATGTGTTGTATTGCTTCATCTTTCTGCTCTCTTATCTCTTTAATATTTTTCTGACGCCCTGACATACCTTATCGATCTGTGATTCAGTCATGATGAGCGCACCGGGAAGATTGATACCCCGATTGCAAATGTCGTAGGCTATCGGGTTTCGTTGACAGTGTATTTCCTTTTGTCCAGGGTACGCGGGAAGAGACGACAGCGGGTAGAAGAATGGACGTGTGGGAAGGCCGAGCACCTGAAGCCTTTCCATTGCCTGAACCTTGGTAAGGTTATAGCTTTCGCCGATAAGGAGCCCGGTGATCCAGACACTGTTGAATCCTCCTTCGGGTTCAGGATTGAATTGAATGTCTTCTATGTCTCCTAAACGTTCTTTGTAGTTCTCAAATATCCAACGCTTCTTTGCAATCAGTTCGTCGAGCCGCTGGAATTGTGCGTAACCTATGGCTGCCTGGAGATTGAAGGGCATATATTTGTAGGTCACCTCATAATTAAAATAGGCTGGCCCGTCGGGACGACGTCCGTGGTCCCTTAGAAACTTGCATCGTTCATAAAGATTATCATCATCAAGAAGCAACATGCCCCCTTCGCCAGTTACAAGGGTTTTCGTCCTGTGAAAACTGAATACAGAACCAATCCCAAATTTGCCAGCTCGTATCCCCTTATAAGTTGACCCCAGTGCTTCCGCCGCGTCTTCAATAACCGGAAGCCCATATTGATCGGCTATACTAATAAGTTCATCCATAAGCGGCATATTTCCAAACAGGTCAACGGGGATGATAGCTTTTGTCTTTGGTGTAATATTTCTTCTCACGGATTTGGAATCAATGCACCAATGGAAAGGGTCTATGTCGCAGAAAACGGTGGTCGCTCTTAGATAGGTGACTGGCGCGGCAGTTGCAATCCATGTGCATTCTGGGACTATTACTTCATCTCCATCGCTGACGCCAAGAGCCGTCAATAGCAAATGGATAGCTGTGGTGCAATTGGGCGTCATTATTCCGTAGCGTCTACCGTGATAGGCCGCAAACTCCTGTTCAAAGGTCTCCACGTAGTAGTAGTTGTACCATCCGTTTTTCATGCAATGCTCAACGATCCTCATTTCGTGATCAGTAATCCAAGGGCCGGACATATAAATCTGTTCCATACTGTTACACCATGTTTAAGACATTCTCGTTGATCATTGTCTTGAAGACACCAGCTATCGATACAGCATCAGTTATCAAGCCATTATTCACCATTTCTAAAATACATCGAAGGGGGATCTTTTTTAGAATAATGCGCTCTGTCTCCTCCAATTCCATTTTCCCATGGCATAGCTCCTTTGCTAAAAAAATGAAGACTTCCTCATCGGTAATAGAATTACACGTGTACATATGAACGATAAGTTGCCATTTGTTAGCAGATAAACCTGTTTCTTCTTTTAGTTCTCTTTTAGCTGCTTCCAGAACGCCTTCATGCATTGAGGCGCCTCCTCCTGGTATCTCCCAAGAGTATTGGTCAATGGGATAACGATATTGACCTACAAGCCAAAGATGCTTAGCTTCATCAAGCGCGACAATTCCTACGGTTTTCTTTTTGAACTTAACTTTGGCATACAAATTCGATATTCCTTTTGGAGTAACAACTTTATCTTCTTGAAGAACAATCCATTCATTCTCATAGATATTCTTTGAAGTTAATGTCTTCCAAGGATTAATGGGCTCATCTTTACGGATAGATAAGAATCTGGACTCGTCCATTCTAAAACCCGACCTCCCCCTGTAGTTAAATTATCACAAAAATTTTCTTTGGCTGGATTTCAATTTCCCCGTTATCCTTGCGGGGATGCCTACAACGATTACGCCTGCGGGAATATCTTTAGTAACAACTGCGCCGGCGCCTACTATAGAGTCATCCCCAATCTGTATGCGAGGTAGAATTGTTGCACCAGCGCCTATCCATGCATTAATTCCCAAAGTGACAAGGCCACATAAAGTGGCGCTAGGTGAAATTTCTACGCCGTCTGATAATGTGCATTCATGGTCGATAGATGCGTTTGTATTTATTATACATTGCCTCCCAATTTTAGCTTCAGGATTAACAATTGAACCTGCCATGAACTGGCAACCGTCTCCGACGGTTGCATTTATTGCAATTTGGGCGCTATGATGAGCTATTGTAACCGGCAACAATCCCATCGTAATGAGCATTTCATGATATTTCATTCGCACACGTCCATTAGGATTGCCAATCGTGATGCAGAAGCCAATTTCATTACAGCAAGATTCCAGTTGGATCCATTTCCTAAAACCATCCAGTCCAAAATACAGAGGCACATCGGGGAAAGGGGAAGAAATGTTCGGGGTATCATCAAAAACAGCTACTACCTTGGATCCGCAGTTCTCAATAATCGGTCGCACAATTTTTGACTGACCCGTGCCGCCCCATAGGATTATTTTAGCAGGCAAACTGTTTAAGCGATGATGCATCTTCGGGATATCCTCCCTTGAAAGAAGTTATTTAACACAGACTACTTGATCGAAGGACCCTGAATCCAATCATACCCAATTTCCTTATCACCATGTGGTATCCTGCCCTCGTCCTCTGGATTGTACACGCTAGATGTTATATAAAATAAGTGTGCTGGCCCACTAATACACTTACAACCATGTGCCACGCCAGGAGGAACGCGCAGAACCCTTGTGGTCTGGTTTTCACCCATGAAAAGTTCCATCTTTTCTTTATAGCTTGATGAGTCGAGGCGTGTATCATAGAGGACAACTTTTAAAACGCCCCCGGCTACGTACCACCAGTCCACTTGTCTTTCGTGAATATGCCAAGCCTTCGTGACGCCAATGTACATCATTGAATGGCTCCATTGACCAAAGCCCTCACTGAAAAAGTCGTCAGTCACACGTATGATCTCACGGAAGAATCCTCTTTCATCAGTATGGGTAATCAATCCTTTCAATACTACACCCTGAATCATGATCTCTTTGCCCTCAGGTAATGTAGCACCGTTTCTACCACTTTTTCTAAACCGTCATCCGTCAGCTCAGGATAAATCGGCAGAGAAAGCACCTCACATGCCGCTTTTTCGGTTTCGTATAAGCTGCCGCTTCTGCGTGATGACGCTATATATGCCGGTTGTAAATGTACCGGGACGGGATAATGAGTCAATGCGCCCACGCCCCGTTCATTGAGGCAAGCCAATAATGCATCACGTTCTGTCGAGCGGATGACATAGAGATGATAAACGTGAGAGGAAGCAGCCCTTCGTTTCGGCGGTACAACGCCGAAACGAGCCAACGCGTTGTCATACTTTAATGCCAAAATAGCGCGCCTTTCATTATCAGAATCCAAGTAGCGCAACTTGATCCGCAGGATCGCTGCCTGCAACTCATCCAGTCTCGAATTCCATCCGGTAATCTTGCTTATATATCTTTCCGCCCACCCATACTCTCTCAACAATCTGGCCTTTTCGGCAAATTCTGAATTGCTGGTTACAGTCATGCCGCCGTCACCCAGGGCCCCCAGATTCTTGGTCGGGTAAAAGCTGAAGCAAGCCATGTCGCCCCAGGAACCCGCACGCCGACCTTTATAAGTTGCACCATGCGCTTGTGCACAGTCTTCTATAACGAGCAGACCGTGTCTCTCGGCAATTTCCATGATAGGGAACATGTCAGCTGATTGGCCATATAGGTGAACCGGAATAATCGCCTTTGTCGCCGGCGTAATGGATTCTTCAAGCCTTTTTGGATCAAGAGTGTAGAAATCTGGTTCAATATCTACAAATACCGGGGTCGCCCCTGCCAACTCGATTGCGGCTACGGTAGCAACGGCCGTATGAGATACAGTTACTACTTCATCTCCCGGGCCAATGCCGCAGGCCGTCAAAGCAATATGAATCGCCTCTGTACCGCTGCCGACGCCGATGCCGTAGTTCACTCCAATGTATGCGGCAAATTCGGCCTCGAATGCCTTGGCCTCCTCTCCCAGGATATACCTGCCCTTGTCCAGAACTTTCTGGATTGCTTGGTCGATTTCGGCCTTGTGCGACCTGTACTGAGTTAAAGGATTGCCGCAGAGGATCACTACAACACCCCCACCTGTGGAATGTACATAATCCACCTGCCTCCGGAGGCAATAAAATCCTGCTCCTTTTCCATAATTTCTTCCGCATGATTCCAGCCGAATAACAGAGCGTACTCGGGATAAGCGTTTTTGAAATCCGCGTACGGGCGAACAGGGATATGCATGCCGGGGCTGAACTTGCCTTGTTTTATCGGCGTGGTATCACTGATGTATTCCACCAAGTCCGGAGTTATGCCGCAATAATTGATTACGGTGGTGCTTTTCGAGGTCGCTGCGTAGCCCGCAACGCGTCTATTTTCTTTCCGGAGAGATCTCAGCAATTGCACTAGATCATCCCGCGACTTCTGAATACTTTTCCTCAGGCCCTCGTATGTCTCCGACTCATGCAAACCCATATTAATTTCTTTATCAATTTGCATACCAACTGTCTCACTTATCTTGAAACTTCCCTTATGAGCTAGAGTATATCGCATAGAGCCCCCATGAACATTTTGGGGTTCGACGTCTATGACTTCCAAACCATGCTGCCCAAACAGGTAATTGACAGAAGTTACGGAAAAATAGAACGCATGCTCGTCATAGATCTGATCGTATGACGTCTTTTCGATGATATCGCCAAGATAAGGATCTTCAAAAATCAATAATCCGTCCGGCTTGAGGAGGATCCTGATGCCCTCTGCGACAGAGTGGATATATGGGATGTGGCACATTACGTTTGCCCCGAGGAAGGCATCCGCCTGTCCATATGCGGCAATGATATCCTGGGCAAGATTCTTGTTGAAAAAAGAACAGATTGTATTTATCCCCTTTTCCCGGGCCACTTGGGCCACGTTTGCCGATGGCTCAATGCCTAAGTGTCGGATGCCTGCCTGTGCGAAATATTGCAACATGATTCCATCATTGCTTCCAACTTCGACCACGAAGGGATCAGATTTCTTCACATGATTTTCAATCACATTATTGGCAAATATCTTAAAATGTTCAGCCATCCGTTTTGATGTCGACGAAAAGAAGGCATAATTTTCATGGAACAGACTCTTTTGGTCGACTAATTCAGTAAGCTGAACCATCTTACACTGATTGCAGAAACCTGTTTTCAATTCGAAGAAAGGTTCTTCAGAAAACTGTGCTGCCGTAAGAAAGCCGTTGGCAATGGGCATTCTGCCGAAAGTGATGAAAGGCTCGATGCTCTGCCCGCAAACGAGACAAGCTGTCATTGACTTACCCCATGATACGATTGTATTGGTTTAACCATGCCGTTGTTCGGCGATCTGATGTTACTTGTACATGTTTCAAATATCTCTTGAAGCCCCTGATGCTCAGGAAAGATAAAAAGGGCCTCCCCCATTACCTTCAGAACATCTGTAACATGGAAGTAATGGAGGTTCGGCATCTGTTGCATTAAATTATGACCGTAAGTCCGACCATCCCATGTCCGGTAGTAAATTCCTTTCTTCAGAAGGTTAATAAGATAGTTTATTTCGTAGTCAAGCTGTATGGCCCAGCGATGCTTGAAGCAGCGGAGGATCTCACTGGTTAAGAATTCCTTGCGCTCCGGGGGAAGGGGAGAATGGTTAACCAGTTCGCAGTGAGAGTATGTGAAACGGCAAAAGGGAAGAGTCAGTCCTTCCTCCATGTAAGGTGGGTCCATTGAACGTATGACATCTGCATAGTGCTCATCTAAGTTTGACTTTAATTTTCTTGTAAGGTGTCTGATAAAAAGGACATCATCGATCTGGATGATCTTACCAAGCAATGCTATTTCTGCGAGAAAAAGATTGTCATGAGCATAACAGTGCTTACGTAGCGAATTGGTTTTTATCATGCGATGCCGTCTGAAGAGTCCATGAAAGGCGTTGCACATCTGGAGTTCCCAGATAACATGGAGGAAGCGATCAAAGGGGTCATCCATGTCGGCTTTCACGAAATCTTCTGCTATTCCCAGGAACTCACCTTCACGATTTAATACCTTTGTTCTGGGATAGACCAAGGCAATGCCGGTATCCCTGTCTATGACCTTCAAGCAGCTGCTGATGAACGATTTCTCGAGGCAATCGTCGTAGGAGCCCCACATGAAATACGTGGCTGACGATAATTCAATCAAGCGTGAGAAGTTATAAGCACCTATGTGATTAACTCGGTCACCCGTATGGATGAATTTTACCCTGGCATCGAGCTTCTGATAGTGGGCTCCGATCTCTCTGACAAAGGGGTCAGCGCCAAGGTCGAAAATAATGAGTTCGAAATTCTCAAAATCCTGAGACAGTATCGATTCAATTGAATCCGTCAACATCCTTCCGCCGCTGTAAAGGGGCAAGCCGACCGTTACTGCAGGATCTTTTTTGTGACGGACAGTCGGCTGTTTTGACTTTATTCCGGTTCCTGCCGGCTCTGCTTCAAAATACCCGTATTTCAGTGCATACTTCATGGTGGCCTGTTCGACGTTTCTCCTGAACTCCGGCGACCAGTCGCATATATCAGGGAATCGGCCGTAGTTGTTAGCATTCCTTTTGGTCTTGAGAGTCTCTGAAATAAGCGAGAGGGAAAGACCTTTTAAATTCAAAAAATCGAACAGCCTGTTGAATGTTTTGATGTCGCCAAAAAGATCTTCAAAGCGAAGAACCATAAACCTACCTTGATCAAGGGTTTCAAGTGCCCTGTCAATAAAACTATTGAACTCATTCCAGAGCCAGCATATTTTTTCTACCTGGGGAGCTTTCTTCCATTCCTGATAGTCCCGACCATCGGGCGACGGTCCGAGACGGATAGAATCAGCGGGATGCCCTTGGTAGAAATTCCGAAATAAGTATGAGCGGACGTACTGCGACGGATCTCTCGTCAGCACGACAAATTTCGATTTTGGAAAATCCCTCGCAAGAAGGTCGGCGAAAAGCGTTACAGTTGGCGTTGTCTCACCGTAGATCAATCCGTCCTGCCATGTTTCATGCATCAGTATTTGGCGGGCGTCCCGGAAGATTTTCCGTCTCTCTGCTTCGCCCCAGTAACAGGGCAGAATATTTTCTTCCAACCGGTCGTCAGGATGGTAAACCACCCTGGCATTTGTAGCAGTTCGCAGGACCTCGGCCAAGGTTAACGTTCCACAATTACCAGCAGAGAGGATAAAAAAGGCTTCGCCAGTTTCTTGATCCTTGGGGCGTGCATCATACGAGTCTCGTTTGGTCAGCAGATGCATCTCATCAAGAATTGCGCGGATTTCTCTATCTCGAGGGTCGTATCGAATATGTTTCTTTAGAAGGGGATCCATAGCAGTCAACTGGTTCGTCGCTCTGAGGATCTGGGCAAGATTCAGCACGGCGTCACGATAATAAGGATCAAGAGAGAGTGCCTTGAGAAAATAATCGGTCGCCATTTGGGCGTTTCCTTCCTGATAAATGATGACACCCAGGTTATTTAGGGCCTCTTTATTGCGCGGCTCCATTTCAATAACTGAGAGGAAACATCTTCTTGCCTCCTCGCCTCTCCCTTTGACGAACAGTTCCTCGCCCTGCTTAAACAATCTTTCAGTCTTATTCATGTCGTTATCTTTTAGTCTTCCACGTTTGCAGGGTCCACGAAATTAAGATTCTCACCTGCTTTGAGGCAGTTCCAAAAAAGTTCAGGTTCTGCAAATATCCTCTTAGCCCTCGCTTATTCCCATCCTTCGGAACAGACTCACACAGCAGGCAATTTATATGCCATGGTATTCATCAACTGATACTTACTCGTTTCTCTATTTCATCAATCATGTCCCGGACGCCGGAATGGGAAACGTCAGCCAAAAGGGTTCTTTCGCAATATTCGGCAGCCCGTTCAAGATCATTGCTGCATAGGCACCATTTAGCCATCCTGTATTGAGCTTCAGCCCATGAAGGAGCTAGGTTTGCAGCTGTGGCGAACTCTGCGCCGGCTCGTTCCATCTTATTTTGAAGCTCGTATATCCGTCCCAGCCCCATGGCTGCTGGGCTACAAAAGGGGTTAGCCCTTAGAGCCTCGCTATACCAGCGGATTGCCTCGTTATAGACACCGTGGGTTTCAAGTATTTCAGCCATTGAAACGGCAGCTGGCGTGTAGAGGGGCCAGTGCGAGAATATGGTAGCCAATTCCCGAAATGCCGTCATCGGATCGATATCCCGCAGAGCCTTCGCCTTAAGCCAATGAGCCCGGAGAAGATCTGGATTTCGCTTCGTGGCTTCGTCAAAGTATTTAGGTGCCTCAGGCTTACCTTTACGAAGTGAGCAATAACCGAGCCAGAACCACGGCAGGGGACAATCTGCATCTTCGTGAAGGGCAAGACGGTATGCTTTTATTGCATCGTCGTAGGAGCCTGTCAGCTCGTGATAGATTCCCGACAGGATTAGCGTCTCGATTTTGGAAGCAGCCAATTCAAAATAATCTGCGCCTTCCGCACAACGAACAACCGGCAATTCAGGTGGTGGAACGGAAAGGACATCGCCGTTGTTTAGGAGGCTTGAATAAAAAGCCAATCGATCTTCCGCATGGACATCCTCAAGACGGGACTGCTTCACGTATTCGTAGGCAGCCTTCCCGACGTCAACCCTGAGAGTATGGTCACGGGCCAGCAAGGATAGGATCGACAGGAGCTCTTCACTTGAATCGTAGAGAAAACCTGTCTCGCCATGTTTCACTGAATCTCTATAAGGGGTAAGAGAACTGAGTACCGGAGCGACGCCTCTTGATGCGTATTCCAAGAACTTCACATCAGATCGGCAGCGGTTGTATTGGTTGTCTTCCAGTGGGGCGATGCCGATGTCAAGCGTCTGTAGAAAGGTGAGATAATCATCCAATGTGCCTGGCGGCGAATAGGTTACACGATCAACGGGCAAGGAATCAGATAGGTGATGGTACGATGTTTCGTCGCCCATGAATGCGAAGTCTACATGGGTACACTCCTGCATAACCATGGCGATGATGTCACCTACAGCCGCTATGTCGCGTCTGTGTCCGGAAGAACCAGCCCATCCCAGAACAACGCGGTCTGAGGCTTGTCGATCGATTCTGCCCAGGCTTGCCATCTGGTTTTCAAGAATGACGATCCTGGGGTTGATGAAGCCGAATCGCTCAGCGAGTCCAGGGCTCGTTACCTGGACGGCATCCGCCATTCTCATGTATTGAAAAGCAAGAGCAAGGTTGACGGGATCGGAAAACCATTCTCTGATCCCGACCCCTTCATGCAATGCTGTTATGTTATCGGAAAGCTCATAGACTGTAGGGCGGCTGCGCCGTTTTCTCTCTTCTATGATAGGCAGAAGATCGTGCTCACTTAAGAGATGGAGGATGAGAATATCAGCGGATAGGCAAAGTGTATTAAACCAGGGTGATATAGTACTCACGGTAATGACCACAGCTCTTCCGCTTTTTCCCAAACAGATGGACGGCTGTTCCACCCGGTAGATATAATCACCAACCTTGCGGGTCTGCATGGCAATGGCATTAACGATTAGCATATTCCCAGAATTTGACTCCGAGCAGGAAGCATTGCCTAGGCAAATATCTCCCGGTCGGCATTAAACCGTAAATTAATTTCCCGATTTTCCTCCAGGCAGCGTCAAACGGGACATCCCGTTACGCTTTCCCATTTATGTACTTCAGAAGGTCATTGCCCTCTTTAAAGAGGGGGTTGATCTTCAGGGCCTCCCGGATAGAAGACTCGGCAAGCTTCCAGTCTTTCGTTTCCACCTGCGCCCTCGCGATATTGTAGTATAAGCCCTCATCGTCAGGCAGGATGACGAGGGCTTTTTCGAATTCCCTTATTGCCTTGTCATAGGCCCCCTCCCTGCGAAAGCGAATGCCGTTACTATTGTACGTTTGGACAATGAAGGTTGTCAGAAGGTCATTGTCCGCGATGAGTTCTCTTGCCTTTGCATAATCTCCCTGATCCACGATCTCCATGATTAACCGAGCCTCCGTCTCGATTTGTTTAGCGTTATCTTTAACAACTGCGTCAACTTTTTGACTCAGATCTATATCTATCCGAACACCCTCATCCCCTCTGCAATCAACTGCTTAACAAACTCGAGAGAACTTGTGAGATCCTTTGTACGGACCGATACGGGCGTAAACTGTTTTTAAAATCTATGTTTTCCGAGAGAGGCATTTGAAGGGAGTTGACTTCCTCCATCAGCTCTTTCTCATCGGAAAACAACATCTGAGTGTTCAGCGTCTCCTCCGGAACCGATCTGAAATAGACAAGACGTGTGTGAACATTTCCCTGCTTTATTCTTGCCTTGCGTTCGTTTAACCACTTGACAATCTTGGCTATTTTTTCTCGTCTGATTTCTGTTGCTATTTCAGCACCGTCGCACGCTGGTAATATGCAAGAAGCATGCAACTACGGCACTTGGGCCGGCCTGATAGTCTTTCGCCGGAAGATAGGGGCGCATATGTAGCAAGAAGGTACAATAGTTGCATTCGATTAATTTGTTGCCTTCTGTCCGATAAAATTTACCGGATGAAAGCGGCCAACCAGAGGTGGAGGAAGCGGCGGAAAATTCTGTGATGGCGGCTCTTAAGGTTTTTCATACGTATGTCGATAACGAGTACAGGTGTTGCAAAGGATTAATTCGTTGCTATCGATTCATACTGAATCCGTAAATATAAACGTTCTCCATAGCGTGCGACAGAGTTGGTGAGCCAATGGGAACGCTATTATTCCTAGAGGATCGAGATGCTCGGCAGTCGTCTGCGGAGAGCTTCAATAGTCAGAAGGATTGATATGGCAGAATCTCTTTATTCTACCTCGGAAGTAGCAAGATTATTCGAGATCAATAGGGTGACCATTTATCGGTGGGTACAGGACGGGGTCGTCAAGGCCTACAAGGTCGGCAAGCATCTCAAGATACCGGCTTCTGAAGTGGAGAGGCTATGGAAAGAATTCGGCTTTCCCGAAGGACCGCACACGCATTCTACAGACTTCTTCCAGAAGGACGGATCAGGCGATTCTGTTGATGCACCTGTGAAATTTAAGAAGCAGAAGAAGATAGTCATCGCAGTCGATGCTGATGAAGCTCATTGCGAAGTCATCAGGGATATATTTACCAGAAAAGAGCTCAACAAGACATGTGCTTTGGAGACATACAGAGACAAACTTGAAGCTGCACTGGCCATAGGAAAGGCAAAGCCGGATCTCCTGCTCATCCGGATTGCTGAAAACGATGGAACCGGCGAGGCGTTTGCGCAGAAGATCAGAGATATTCACTCGGACATAAAAATCATTTTTGTGGGAGACGGCTCCGCAAGGAGGCGTAACAAAGGGGAGGCCGCGTATCGTGATGAAAACGGTGTTACCGTGAACTGGGTGGGGCTATATCCGGAGATTGCGAAGGTGTTGGGAATTGTTCGAGGCGCTCCAGAGTAGCAGCGTGCCCGCACGGATTGAGAGATTTGAGAAAAGAAAATTGTGTGATCGGGAAGGGGGGGTGCAAGGAATAATAATTTAAAGCTCACTAAGCACGGAACAATCGGATGCAACAAGAGAAGAACGACTAGAACAATTACAGAAGGAGAGAAGAGAAATGAAAAAGGCGGCAGCAATTATTACGGCGGTGATTTTCCTGGCGTGCGGGATCGCTTATGCAGGGACAGGAACGGCAAGAGAAGCAACGGCTTTAGTTGATAAAGCGATGGCCTACTACAAGGCAAATGGCAAGGATAAGGCATTCGCCGAGTTCAATAACAAGACCGGTCAATTCGTAAATAAAGACCTCTATATTTTTGTCATTGACTGGAGCGGAACAATAGTGGCCCACGGGGCAAATGAAAAGCTCATCAATAAGCCGACGTGGGATTTGAAGGATGCGGACGGCAAGTATTTTATGAGGGAGATGGTTAAGGTTGCCCAGACGAAGGGAACGGGCTGGGTCGATTATAAATGGACGAATCCGGTCACGAAAAAGATCGAGCAGAAATCGAGCTATGTTAAGAGAGTAGGAAGTGAAAATCTGCTGATCGGATGCGGAATATACAAATGATCGTGAAGCGTACGGTCGGATCGGCGTTTTGCCGGTCTGACCGTCGATCCTAGGAGGAAGGGGGGAGGTTTTGTCGTGAAAAAGATTATCAGAAACCTGAAGATGGCGAGAAAAATGATGTTGCTTCCGGCGGTCGTCTTCATAGCACTCATTGCGCTGTCATATGGTACTTTCGAAGGACTCTCTTCTCAAAAGACCGCCCTTGAGGAGATCTTTAACGAACGGTTTAAAGTGTATCAGGAAACTACGGACATCGTCAAAAAGGTCGCTAATGTCCATACTAATATTTATAAAGTCATAAGTTGGGCCGGTGCGAATTATGAGGACAAGAAGATCGACGCCTTGGCCAATGAACAGAAAGAGAGCCTAACGAAGACTATCGAGCTCGTGAAGAATACGCTGAAGGAGAGCAATCTCGGGACGGATGAAAAGAAGCTCTTTCAAAGGACTCTCGATGATCTGCTGGAATATCAGAAACCGGCGGACGGCGTTATCAGTGTCGGTAAGTCGGATCTGAATGCAGCAACCATGTTCATGGGTACATCGGATGAGAAATATCAGGTGCTCAATCAGACACTGGAAGAACTCTTGGCCCTTGAGAAGAAACTGAGCCGTGAGAAGTATGATGCTTCCATGAGCAGCTTCAGAACCGTGATGAAGACATATGTGATAGTGCTTCTGGTTGTCGTTGTCCTGTCCATCGTGACCAGCCTGTTCATTACAAGGCTCATCACTCAGCCCATCAAAGAAGCGATCGAAGTCATCAAGAAGGTTGCAGAAGGCGACCTTACTCAGGAAATCCATGTCGATTCTAAGGACGAGATCGGCGATCTCGCTTCGTCCCTCAATACCATGAGGGTGAAGATGGGAGATGCGGTGGGGCAGTCGCTTTCAATTTCGCGTGTGCTCTCCGAGTCGTCTTCCCGACAGGCGGCCGCACTCGAGGAAACATCGGCCTCTCTGGATGAGATGGCTTCAATGACCAGGCAGAATGCGAGCAATACTGCAGAGGCAAATAAACTCATGGCTGCTGCCAAGCAGGCAATTGAGAAGGCTAATATTTCTATGGCCGATCTGACCAAATCGATGAAGGAGATCGCATCTGCAAGCGAACAGACACAGAAGATCATAAAGAGCATCGACGAAGTTGCCTTCCAGACGAACCTGCTGGCCCTGAATGCGGCCGTGGAAGCGGCACGTGCGGGTGAAGCGGGAGCGGGCTTTGCAGTTGTCGCCGACGAGGTGAGAAATCTCGCCATGCGGGCAACGGATTCCGCTAAGAATACGGCCAGTCTGATTGAGAATATTGTCAAGAAGGTAAAGGGCGGCGAGTCTCTGGTTAACGTTACAAATGAGGTCTTCAGTGAAGTAACGGCAAGCTCAACCAAGGTTGTCGAACTCATGAGCGAGATTGCGGCAGCATCCGAGGAGCAATCACAGGGGATCGATCAAGTGAACAGGGTTGTGGCTGAGATGAATCAGGTTACGCAGCAGAACGCCGCGAGCGCGGAAGAACTGTCTGCGTCAATGGCGATGTTCAGGGTCAGAGACAACGGCGGACATAACCTACCCGAGGTTTTATCCGACAAAAAGTCCATAAAGAAGTTGTCTCTTCCGCAGCATCAGGGCTCTCCTGAGAAGGTTATTCCTTTGAAGGACGGAGACTTCGTCTGAGCAGCAGAATATTTTCCGTCAGCGGGCAGCCGGACTCGCCCTCGTGTAAAGAAATGGGCAGGCCGAATCTACCGTGACGGTGAAAAAGTAGGTTTTAAAATCAGTATTATGAGGAGGTAAGGAACTATGCCGGGGGCGTCAGCAGCAAAGGAAGGCGCGGTATCCCAAGTGGCGGAGAAGACATCGGCACGTGAGGGGAAATATCTCACTTTTGGCCTCGGGAGCGAAGAATACGGATTGGAGATACTCAAGGTTAAGGAGATCATCGGTGTTATGAATATCACTCCCGTGCCTCAGACTCCGAAGTATGTAAAGGGCGTAATTAATCTCAGGGGGAAGGTGATTCCCGTTATCGACCTGCGTCTTAAATTCAGCATGGATGCTGTAGAGTACAATGACAGGACATGCATTATCGTAGTCGATATAGCCGGCAAGGCCGGCAAGAAGACGGTGATGGGCATTGTAGTGGATTCCGTCTCTGAAGTGCTCAACATCAGGGGGGATGAGATAGAGGATACCCCGACATTCGGCGTGAGATTGGATACGGACTACATACTGGGAATGGCAAAGATAAAGGGAGGGGTCAAGATCCTTCTCGACATCAACAGGGTATTGACGTCCGACGTGATCATGGCGGAGGCGATGGTGCACTGAGGTGCCATATCG
This sequence comes from Syntrophales bacterium, assembly GCA_035685925.1. GTDB lineage: Bacteria > Desulfobacterota > Syntrophia > Syntrophales > UBA2185 > Fen-1135. The sequence goes on from DASRZZ010000153.1 coordinate 32,175, forward strand.
TCAGCCGTGTTCGGGCTTGCACGCTGTTCACAGCAGTGATGGCAAAAGTACCTTTAGTAACGTATGGCAGCTGAACTGAGAGACATCGATTTCGAAAAGATAAGCCGCTTTGTTTACGATCTCTGCGGCATCCATTTGCACGAGGGAAAGAAAGAGCTGGTTAAAGCGCGCTTGGGCAAGCGCCTGAGGGAAGGAAATTTCAAGTCATTCTCAGAGTACTATCGTTACGTGACTACTGAGCAAGGCGCCGACGAGCTCATATGCATGATTGATTCGCTCTCTACGAACCTGACCAGTTTCTTCAGGGAGGCGGAGCACTTTCAGCTGCTGGGGGAGATTCTACCGGATATGGTGAAAACGCCGAGACGAGGGCGTAGTCCAAAGCTCCGGATATGGAGCGCCGGTTGTTCTACCGGGGAAGAGCCCTATACGATTGCCATGATGCTCCGAGAATTGTTGAACGGCTGTCAGGTCGATATCAAGATATTCGCTTCAGACATTTCTACAAGAGTGCTTAACACTGCCGTGAGAGGAATATATCCGGAGGAGAAGGTCAAGGGGATCTCGTCCGATTTGTTAAAAAAGTATTTTCAGGTCGGCCAGGGCGCATGGAGAGGACACTACAGAGTGAAGAAGGAGATATCACGAATAATCGATTTCACCCGATTCAATCTCATGGAGTCGCTCTCTTGTAACGAGCCCTTCGACATCATTTTTTGTAGAAATGTGATGATATATTTCGACAAACCGACCCAGGGCAGAATCGTGCGGAAATTTTACGAATACCTGAGAGAAGGCGGCTTCCTGTTTGTCGGACGTTCCGAAAGTCTGACAGGCCTGAATCATGAATTTAAGTACATAGAACCGAGCGTCTACCAGAAATAACTATGAGCGAGATTGTTGTCGGCATTTCGGACCTGAAGGTCAGCGCCAATGTAAACGATATCCTGGTTACTTACGCTCTCGGTTCATGCGTCGGCATCACGGTGTATGATCCTGTTGCTAAGGTGGGAGGGCTCCTGCACTTCATGCTGCCGGAGTCATCGCTCGACATCAGAAAGGCGGGTGAAAATCCGGCCATGTTTGCGGATACGGGCATCCCTCTGTTGTTCAAGTCATGTTACGAACTGGGCGCAAAGAAGAAACGGATGATTGTGAAAGTTGCCGGCGGGGCAAGCATCCTCGATGATGCCAATTTCTTCCGCATAGGACAGAAGAACATAACCGCCATGAAAAAATTATTCTGGAAGAACAGCGTCCTTGTTGAGGGCGAGGATACGGGGAGCAATTGCAACCGGACTTTTTCGATACATATTTCGACGGGCAAGGTCTTTGTGAGGACTGCCCATAACGGGACGAGGGAGTTGGTATGATCTCCGACAAAATCCTAAAATCCATAAAGAACATCCCGGCCTTTCCTGCGGTAGCCATGAAGGTAATGACCTTAGTTGACGACCCGAATTATTCCATTATGGATGTGGCTGATGTAGTCAGATACGATCAGGCAATCGCCGCAAACATCCTCCGAATCTGTAACTCCGCCTATTTCGGTCTCAGGCATAAGGTGGTGACGATAAACGATGCGGTAATGAGGCTCGGCCAGCAGAACATCATCCGGGCAGTCCAGGCCGCCGGAGTATCGCAATTCTACAATAAGGCCAAGGGATACGGTCTCGATGCCAACAAACTGTGGGAGCACTCTGTAGGGGTGGCCATGATGACCCAGATTCTGTCGAAAAGGATCTTCAATTGCGAGGACGCCAAACTTTACACGATAGCCCTCCTTCACGATATAGGTAAGGTCATCATGGGAGAATTTGTAGACGAGTCTCTCCAGCAGATTCACAGTCTGGTATCGAAGGAAGGTATCTCGTTTCTCGATGCGGAAAAGAAGGTTATCGGCATCAATCATGCGGAACTGGGCGGAAGGATCGCGTCTCAGTGGAACTTTCCTCAGGATATGAAGGACGCGATAGTCTTCCATCACAGGCCTGATCTGCTCACAGACAGTGAAAATGCGGCTGCGTGGCTCGTATATCTGGCCGACCAGGCATGCATAATGATGGGGATAGGTCTGGGGAGCGACGGCCTCGCCTACAAGGGTTTGTCCGAGGTAATCACCAAGTTCAAGCTTCGCCAGAAGGATTTTGAAGAATGCATCATGCTGATGCTTGAGGATCTCAATCGCGCCAGGGAAGTTATAGGCATGGTCTCGGTATGACAGGATCCGTAAAGAGGTTAAAAGAGAAGACGAGGTGTGGAGATGTCATTTAATGTCCTGATCGTCGATGATTCAAGGTCAATGCGGTCCGTGATCAAGAAGATCATCATGATTTCAGGCTTCAGTATGGACAAGTGTTATGAAGCCGTGAATGGAAGACACGCCTTGGAGATCCTGGCCGTGGAATGGGTGGATGTCATTCTGTCTGATTTGAACATGCCGGAGATGAATGGCCTTGAGATGCTGGCAGCGTTGAAGGCGGATAGCCATCTGCAGGCGATTCCGGTCATCATCATCTCAACGGAAGGCAGCGATGACAAGCGAAAAGCAGTTCTGGAGATGGGCGCAAAACAGTTCATCAAAAAGCCCTTCTCACCCGAGTATGTCAGAAAAGTTCTTTATGAAGTCATCGGCATGGAGGATGCGGGAACACATGAGGGATATGAAAGAGATAATGATGGCGGCGATTTTTGACGTCGTAGAAAAGATGTTCTACGTCTTTCTCGAACCTGTAGCCGACGAATATTCGGATTACGCGATGGAGGCTGCCGTGCAGTTTAAAGGGGATGTAAAAGGTGAGATCAGCATCCTGGTCTCGGAAGCACTGGCAGAAAATATGGTCCGGAACTTCCTAGGTCTGGCACAGGGACAGATGACGAGAGACGATGTAGAAGACTGTATGAAAGAAGTGGCCAATATGGTCTGCGGGAATTTCCTCGGAAGGCTGGACCGCACGAAGGTATTCGATCTCTCGATGCCGTCCTTTTCGCGATCCCCGAGAAAAAACATTGCCGACGGTCACTCGTTCAGACTGTTCTTTGACTCTGACGGAGAGAGCTTTGGCGCGGTTTTGAGACTGGCAAACTGATGAACGCGAGGTAAGAAATTCTGTGAGCAACATGACGGGGCAGAAAATAAAGACACTTGTCGTGGATGATTCAGCCATTGTCCGGAAAATACTCTCCGACGAGCTTGCAAAATTTCCCGATATAGAGGTTGTGGGAACCGCACCGGACCCGTTTGTGGCCAGAGACAAGATACTGCAGTTGCGGCCTCAGGTTATAACGCTCGACATCGAAATGCCGAGGATGGACGGTCTCACGTTTCTTCGGAAGCTGATGAAATATTTCCCGCTGCCGGTAGTCATCGTAAGCTCGCTGACGCAGAAAGGCAGCAAAATGGCTCTGGAAGCAATGGAGATAGGGGCGGTCGATGTAATAGGTAAGCCGGGCGGCGCCTACTCTGTGGGCGACATGGGCGAAGTGCTCGCAGAAAAGATCAGAATCGCGTCCGTAGCAAATATTCAGCACCGGCCTACACGGGAATCTAACAATGAAAAGCAGGAACCGATAAGGGCTCTTGCAGAAACGACCGACAAGGTGATTGCCATCGGTGCGTCGACCGGGGGAACAGAGGCGCTGAAAGATGTCCTCGGGAAGATGCCGCCCAATGCCCCGGGCATAGTTGTCGTTCAGCACATGCCGGCAAACTTTACTACGGCGTTTGCGGAGAGGTTGAACAGCTTAAGCCAGATAACGGTCAAGGAGGCGGAGGACAATGACACGGTTATTCAGGGAAGGGCTATAATAGCTCCCGGCAATCACCATATGCTCTTGAGGAGGAGCGGTGCTCGATATTATGTTGAGGTAAAGGACGGTCCGAGGATTCAGCACCAGCGTCCGTCAGTCGATGTTCTGTTCAAGTCGACGGCAAAGTATGCAGGTGCCAATTCAATCGGCGTGATCCTTACGGGCATGGGATCGGACGGTGCGGAAGGACTCTTGGAGATGAAACAAGCCGGCGCACAAACGATTGCACAGGACGAAAAGACATGTGTGGTTTTCGGTATGCCGAAAGAGGCAATAAAACTGGGCGCTGCTGACAGGGTAGTGCCACTGGGACAAGTTGCCCAGGAGATAATAAGGATGGTTTAAAGTATGCCGCGTGATCAGTTAACGAATCTAATTGACGGTGTAGCTTCCGATTTTCTGTTTCTGGAGAATCAAAATGTTGATATTCCCACGGCCGGGAAGTTTCTCAA
>DASRZZ010000154.1:0-42292 GCA_035685925.1 Syntrophales bacterium
ACGCCATATTGAAGAAACAAACAATCTGGCAAACAACGGTATTTCAGCAATGCTTTCAAGTCATTCTCGAACACCGGAGGGATATCAAATATTCCTTCAGCCGGATGCCGATGGGGATCTGATATGTCAGCGGATTTTAGACGCCCTATTGCGTTTACCTTACAACAGGGTAGTCCTGGAAAGAATTAATTGTTAGGCCCTAATTTGAATAGTCGATTGCCCTGGCGCAGGGCAGTAGGAGCTAGGCATTTCAATCGTATATAAGGAGGAACAAAGTAAGAAAATTTCGCGAAGCCATTCTTATGAGCATCGGAGAGCTTGCAAGGAGATCTGGCCTAACCCATCAGACAGGTACAAAGATGAAAAGAGGACTGCCAACACGAAAACATTCTGAATTGAAGGCAGCAAAAAAACGTTAAATAAAAATATGAAGACTTTTTTTGGTGGTGCCATAGAGTATTTATTATAGGTCTTCAATTGATAGCACTTGCCATGATCTCAGAACCCGCCACCATTTTCCCTATAGGTGTCGGTCTAATGAGGTTGGCAGAGTCAGAGGAGGCTTAATTAACAAAGTACGACCCATGTCTTCATTTTTTTATCTGGAGAATACAGACAGGCATACTCCGCCTGGATAAATACTAATTATGATAACCGGAAATGCAGTGCTGGGGAAAAAGACTGAAGAACTCTTGAGCTGTCAAAAGAAAGAGATAATGCCCATAGTTAGAAAGTTGAACACCTACACTAAAAAGGTACGCGAAGACATAGAAAATAAAAAGATAAGCGAGGTGGAAGGGGAAAAGCTCATTTTTAAGACTGCTATGAGGATTAGCATGTTGACGAAAATATAAATTTTGTTCCTTATTAATTGTTAACCGTATTGATACTTATATGCATTAAGGAGTGAAAAGACACTATGAGAGAAAATGATGCAGATGTAGACATAGGTTCGACGCCTTTGAATGAAGTGGAAGCCATCAACTCATGCATATCAAGATATTTTAAAGGTAAATCAAAGTCGTCGCCGTTGAAGAGGGATGAGTCTTTGATCCTATCTGCCCTGAAAATATATTTTTATGGCAGAAGAAAGTAACTTATCTATTGAATTAGAAAGAATTTGTTAAGGCGGTATAAAGGATTGGAAAAAATAAAAAGATTTTTTGAGGAATTTGTCAGCGATTGAATATGGCCTAATATCAGAGCTGATGACTGTTGTGATCATCTCAGCAGTTGCAATGATCGGTACAACCTGAGTTCCAGTTTCTAGACAACACGCTGAAAGAAGCTGCATAAAATTAGTAACGAAAACTGTGAGCGGATTTTAGATGCCTATGGCGGTTACCTTACGAGAGATAATATTTATACACATAACATTTTCAGTGGCACTGACAGAAATTCGGGAGGTAGCAGGGCAACATTCAACGTCACGAGAGAAATCATTGAAATAGAAAAGGCCTGTCCGTTCTGTTTTTCAGATGTCGAGAGGCCTTCCATATTAAATGACCAAAGAATAAACGTTATCTCTCTATGGTATATTATAAAATGCAAGCACTACTGCCCCCTCCTAGAAAATCCTCTGTTATGCACTCAGAAAATGCCCAATTCTTTCCCGAGTTCTTTAAACTGCTTTGGAAATTCCGGCTGGAAGTTAAGATATACAGGAACGGGATACTGAGCACCAACTTTCTTGCCAGCCTCCTGCAGAGACTGATATATTTCAGCAAGGTATTTACCCGGTAGTGAGAAAACTATTTCATCATCCTGAGTCATAGAGAAGGCGCGGTCCCCTGTTCCAGGCATGGCGACGTGCGGCGTCATATCTTTAAATGGCGCGAGGAGATATTCAGCACATTCAATTTTACCCCCGAAATTGCCCTTAACTCGTTGGCCTTGTCTATAAGTCCAAGCATGTACCATTCGCATGAGCTGAGCTGGATTTCCGTAAAAGGCGACTATGTCCGGTTCAAAATTTGCCCTATGGAGGGGTGAAAACAAGATGGCCCCATACTCATCCTTGCTCAAGCGTGTGATTGAGGTAGCCTCTTTTCGCCCGACTTCCTCACTGATCGAATAGGTTCCTGCGCAAAAGAGTTTTCCCAGAGACGAAGCAGAATCCGTCGACTCGCTGAAACCGAAGGCAATGGCTGCAGGAACGCAGACGATGTCTTCCTTTGTCAAGCCGACCGTCCAGCCATAAACCCGACCCATGGTAACAGCTTGGCAAATGGTTATTTTTTTCCCAAGAGCTACCGATGGCTGACGGGTTTTTTCAGGAAAATCTTTTTTACCCTCTAAAAACTTGACCGCCACAGGGAAAGTCTTGAGCCTTAAATTGTTTCTTATATAATCAGCCACTTCCGTTAAATTCTGTTCTCCCATAATTATATCCTCCTGTCATTAACTAAAGAGAAAAGATGCTCTGACCCTCTCTTTCAGATTCGTATGGGCACTATAAACAGGTTTTATCTTAGATTACAAATGGAAATAGTTATTCTTCTGAAGTGAGCAACCCTGAGATAGATAGGCAAAGTGAAGAACACCTGTTCTCACTTAACCTTATGGACAGTGAATCGGACTTTTCGTCACATTCGAAAGCCTTGGACTTATCAATTTCTGATTGCCTTCTTGAGTAATACAGTTTAAAAGGCAATATAAAATCATTGCTACTGCAAAGGGTGCCGAAATGATTGAGTACGCGCAATATTACGGTTTTTCAGAGAATCCCTTTGACATATCACCGGATCCCAAATTTTTTTTCCCAGCAGAAGGCCATCGTGAAGCCTTGGCGGGATTGCTGTATGGCATCAACCAGAGGAAAGGATTTGTCCTCCTTCTGGGAGAAGAAGGTATCGGCAAGACCACACTTATTCGCCATCTGATGGGCACGCTGGACAGGAGCGTAAAGACTATCTTCTTTCCGCAGAGTCAAATTGCTTTTGAACAAATGTTGAAGGAAATTCTTCTCAACCTGGGAATTCCGATAAAAATGGAAGTCAAGGGATCCATGCTGCACGATCTCTACAACTACCTGATTCAATCCCTGGAAAGAGATGAGAATGTTACAATCATTATCGATGAAGCCCACAACATAAGCCTCGAGGCAATCGAAGAATTACGTTTGCTCTCAAATTTGGAGACCAGTAGATCGAAGTTGCTGCAGATTGTTATTGTTGGTGAGTCGAAGCTCAAAGCAAAACTCCGTTCTAAGGCTATAAGGCAGATTAATCAGCGTATTGTAGTCAGTTCTCAGATCAGCCCTTTGACTGAAGAAGAGTCCCTGCGATACATCGATCATCGTTTGAAAATAGTGGGTAGCAGCAGCTCTGAAATCTTCACAGATGAGGCTTTATCCCTGATTTGCCGATACGCAAAAGGAATCCCTCGGGGAATCAATGTCCTGTGCAGCAATGCATTGTCTGTTGGTTATGGACTCTCTGAGAAAAAAATCTCCGCTTCCACTGTAAGGAATGTTCGAAGAGAAAAAGACATATTGACAGAGACAAGGTCTGCCAAACCGTTTTCCAGGATGGAAAGAAATGTGACTCGTAAATTTTCCTATGCTTTTCTCGCATTGGCTATCTTTGCAGTGCTTATGTTCTTTAACAAGGACTATGTGAAACATCTTCTGAATGCGCAGAAGTTGAAAAATGTGATCGAACTTTCGTCCCTCAAGGATAAAGCTGAAACTTCTGAGCCTAAAGGGGACCGGCATGTTGTTCCTGAACAGGCTCCAAACGCCCCGAACCCGAAGGTCATAAATGTCTCACCCGAAACTCCACAAACTCCTGCCTCATCGGCAACTACTATGAGTCAACCCGATACGGGGATTCGTGTAAAAAAAATAGTTCAAGTGAAGATAGGAACCACTTTATCTCTATTGTCTCTTAAATACTATAAAGAAGCAAATACGACACTCGTAGACCATATTTTGAAACTCAACCCGGAGATCACCAATCCCAATCTGATCTTGGTAGATCAGAAAATCAAAATTCCAGAAATTACAGAATCGTTGCTGCTTCTGCAGTCTTCAAATGGCGAATGTAAAGTTCACCTGGGAACTTTCGTGAATCCCAGATACGCTGTTCAATACATAGATGAGATTGACTTGCCGGAGGAAAAAGTGGAGGTTGTTCCCCGGAAAGTATCGCAAACAGAAACATGGTACAGGGTGTTGGCAGGACCGTACCACAGCAAAAATGAAGGATTGAAGGCCATAGAGGAACTGAAACAGAAGGGACTCTTACCATCTCTCCGATGAATTTCAAAAGAGAGTATGAAAGGCTGCAAGGGCAGAAAGACTTTCGAGCCCTGGTATGGCTGGCCGTATTTCCTCCTTGCATAGATAAATTTCGTCTTTGCAGTGGTCTTCCATCAAAATTGTGATACCAAAAAAGGACCACAAGTACCGTGAATCGCGGTTGAATCATTTAAGCTTTGTCTAAGGGACATGAAGAGTTCATTCGAAAAGCAACTGCCAGAGGTGCGAGTTTTTCGTTGTGCCCGGGGAGTATAGCAACAAACAAAATGGAGGAGAGTTTGCCATGCATAAGCCAACCATGGGAGCAGTACTCATCGGTTTAATTCCATTCCTCGCCATGTGCATCTCCGTTCCCCTATGGGATCGGATTTATCCCTTCGTCTTTGGTCTGCCCTTCAATATTTTCTGGATCGTCCTCTGGATACTCCTGACGCCTCTATGTATGTTCTTCGCCTACAGGACAGAGAGAAGGAAAATTGATGCAACCGAAGGCGCCGGGAAAGGAGGTGTCCAACATGGATAGCTCAACCGTAGCCTTAAGCGTCATCTTCGTTATAGTCTTGATAAGCTCGATCGTCGGCATATATGCAGGATCGAGGTACAAAATGGACCTAGAGCAATGGACAGTTGCCGGACGCGGCTTTGGACTTGTCCTTGTCTGGCTGTTGATGGCCGGCGAGGTTTATACGACCTTCGCCTTTCTCGGAGCGAGCGGCTGGGCTTATTCCCGTGGCGCTCCTACTCTTTACATTATGGCCTACCTGACCTTAGCTTACGTGTTTTCTTTCTATTTCCTTCCTCAAATCTGGGAAATCGGCAAGAAGTTCAGTATGCAGACCCAATCAGACTTCTTCCGTCAGCGTTACGGGAGTAAGAACCTGGCAGCCTTCGCATCTCTCATTGGCGTCGTTTTTATCATTCCCTATCTGCAGCTCCAGCTCACGGGCCTCGGCATTATTGTGGAGGTATCGGGCTTTGGTGGTATCAGCCGGGCAACAGCCATACTCATCGCCTTCGCGCTTGTTGCTGCATTCGTATTTGTCAGCGGCGTCCGCGCCGTTGCATGGATCAGCGTAATAAAGGACTTTCTCATGCTCTTCGCCGCCTTTTTCATAGGCATCGGGCTTCCTTACATGTATTTCGGCGGCATCAGCGAGATGTTCACCGCCTTGATCAATGCAAAACCCACTCACCTGATCTTGCCCGGCTCGACGAAGACTATGGGGCAGTCCTGGTATGTTTCTACAGTGCTCTTAACTTCCTTCGGATTCTACATGTGGCCGCACCTGTTCAGTGCGGCCTTTACGGCGAAGAATAATAATACCCTCAGGAGGAACGCGGTAATCATGCCGCTCTACACGATCACCATGCCTCTCATCTTCCTCGTCGGGTTTACGGCGATCATGGTTGTGCCGGGTCTCAGTAACGGCGACTTGGCACTGCTCACAATTGTGCGCCAGAGCTATCCGGCTTGGTTTATGGGCATTATCGGCGCAGCAGGTGCTTTAACCGCCATGGTACCCGCAGCCATCCTGATCCTTGCGGCTGCGACATTGTTCGCCAAGAATTTCTACCGGGAGATGTTTGCTCCCAGCATGACTGATGGGCAGGTCGAAAAGCTCGCGCGCGTGATGGTCATCGTGATCACTCTGATAGCACTTTACTTTGCCATATACAGTTCGACCACCCTCGTCAACCTGCTCCTGCTTGGATATGCCGGCGTAACCCAGTTCTTGCCGGGTGTACTGTTCGGCCTATATTGGAGTCGCGTAACGAAGAAAGGCGTCTTCACGGGTCTCGTCGTCGGCATAGCCGTGGTCGCCTGCTTGGTGCTCACCAAGCAGGATCCTTTCTTCGGCATCAATGCGGGTTTTATTGCCCTTTGTGTCAACTTCGCCGCCACAGTTATTGTGAGTCTCACTACAGAGGCGGAACCCAATCGCTTTGACGAGGAGCCAGCTGTGGCCGCCGAAAAGTGAGTCGCTTATGATCGAATGCAAAAATCATAAACCGGAAGAGACCATTGCTTTTCATTATCCGGAAGCAATTAAGTGGCGCCGCGCCCTTCACCGCTGGCCCCAGCCTTCTTGGCTGGAAATGTACGCTACGGCCTTTGTGGCGGAGAAGCTCACAGAGTGGGGTTATGAAGTTCATATGGGTCGGGGAGTAGTTGCCGAAGACAAGCTCCTGCTCCTACCGGGAACGGAGGAGTTAGAAGAGGAATACAGGCGGGCCCTGAAAGCGGGGGCAAACAAGAAGTATCTGGACCAGGCCCGGGGTGGGTTCACCGGGGTAGTAGCAGTCCTGAAAAGCGACATGCCGGGACCCACCGTGGGGTTTCGTTTCGACATTGACTCTAATGAGGTGACGGAGTCTTCAGACGCGTCACATTTTCCAGCGAAGGAGGGCTTTGTTTCACAGATTCCGGGTTATGCCCACATGTGTGGACACGACGCCCATACGGCTACAGGACTTCTTCTTGCCAGACATTTTGCCGAAAACAGTAAAAAGCTGAAAGGCCGCATAAAGTTGATATTCCAGCCCAATGAGGAAAACCTGTCGGGAGCCATCGCCATGATTGAAAAAGGGGCTGTCGAAGATCTTGATTACATCATTGGGGGGCATATCGGTCTGGCTCTCAAAGAACTGGGGCAGATATCATTTAACGTCCACAGTTTCATGGCCATGTCCCGCTTCGAAGTCACCTTTACCGGCCTCCCGTCCCATGCCGCCGTCCGCCCCGACCTAGGCAAGAACGCCCTTCTTGGTTCCTGCGCGGCTATTGCCAACCTTTATGCCATCGCGCATCACGGCCTCGGTGCCACACGGATCAACGTCGGCTACCATCGGGCGGGAAGTACATGGAATGTAATTCCGGAGAAGGCATACTTTCGCATGGAGACCCGCGGTGTTACTAACGAGCTCAATGAGTACATGGTGGAGAAATCCCGCGAGGTGATTGAGGGAGCGGCCAAGATGTATGGGCTCGCTGTAGAAATGAAACCGGCTGCTTTCGGTGTGACTGCTGAGAATTCCCCGGAAATGATTGATGTGGCAGACCGCATCGCCCGCCAGCTTCCGTCTGTCAGAGAAATCGTCCCGAGTTGCCCCTTCAACGCATCGGAAGACGTTACGCTCATGATGGAGAGGGTGCAGAAGAAAGGAGGGAAGGCACTCTTTGTCGTCTTCGGCACCCCCATTTATGGCGGACACCACACATCGACCTTTGACATAGACGAGAAGGTGATCAGCAATGCCGCCGACTTTTACGCTGCCCTTTACGGGGAACTGATGCAAACGGAGAAAAGCTGACAACTAAATGGCTTCCATGCTTCTGTTCTACACAGAGTTTTGGATATGCATGTGGAGTGCGCAAAGCCGATTTTTCCCGCCTGTTCGCCCGATCGAAACCTACCTTATATTGACGTACGAGTGCAGTCCCCCCAAAAGAAAATTGACGCCGAAATAGGTGAAGAGAACGCAGCCGAACCCGATGATGGACATCCATGCCACACGGCTGCCACGCCATCCCTTCATATTACGGGCATGGAGGAGAGCGGCATAGATAAGCCAGGTGATCAGAGACCATGTCTCCTTCGGATCCCAGCTCCAATAAGAGCCCCATGCCAAATCTGCCCAGACTGACCCTGTGATGATCCCCAGAGACAGCCAGAGAAACCCAAATAATACCATCTGATAGTTGAGCTCGTCGAGCTGCCTGAGATTGGGAAGCAGGCTGAGTGCATTGCCGGAGGTCTCGTGTCTTGATTCTCTTGCAATAAAAAGAATGCTGATGCCGAATGAAACTGCGAAGGCTGCATAACCGATGAAGCAGGTCACGACATGGGCGATGAGCCAATTGCTCTTCAAGGCAGGGAGAAGTGGCTGAATCTTCGAATTCACGCCCGTGGAGAATGAAGCGTATGCCATTGCCAAGAAGGCGAAGACGGCAGGGAATACGCCAAGGGACCGCTGTTTCGTCCGGTATTCCATGACCAGATAAATAAGCATGATCGCCCAGGCTGCGAATACCAACGATTCATAAAGATTCGAAAGAGGCACGTGCCCGTAACCTATCTGATAGGATTCCCACCAGCGGAGACCCATTCCCGCCATTTGTATAACGAGTGCAGCAGCTCCGTTTACGCTGCCCCAGAACATGATCGTGCGGCGGCGAAAGATGACTCCCGAAAGATAGAGAAGGGCACAGAGGAGGTAGGCAAAGGTAGTTATGCCAAGAAGGATCGAGCTTGTGATCATGGCTTGCTTCGTTATCCCTCCTGCCCCAGTTCAGCCCGCAAACGGTCGCAAAGTTTTTTAAACTCCTGCTCAAAAGAGAGCTCGTTCCTATTCGTCCTTCCGGCAATGACAATCTTTGTCCCTCTCTTGCCGGGCTCTTCTGCCGCTGCCCAAACCCACAGTTTGCGATTGCTTACATAGTAGATGAGGCCTATTCCCACCAGCATCGTCGCAAATCCCAACCAGACCAGCCAGGCGCCCGGGTCCTGTTTCACCTGCAGACCAGTATACGCTATTCGCGTAGCGTGGAGGACTCTCACATGATAGTTCTCAATTTTGTTGCCATGAAAGTCACTGTCAATGAGGATCCATGAAGCGTCAGGCTCCCTGCCGGCCCTGGAGATGACAAGAATCATAGCGGGGCCGAGTCGCCGGAAGTCCTCTTCGAACCGGAGAATCTGCGCCCTGTACCTGGTGCCGGGGATATCCACCCACTCCCTGAAGGGAGCGACAAACCGGCGAACCGCCCCAGATTCCCTGTCCGTGAGTTCCACTTCCGCTTCCTTGAGTATGGCGCCATAGGATGCCTGGTAGAAGGTGATACCGTCATACGTGAGGGGATCGTTCACCCGTAGTTCCTGCTTGAGGACCTCCTGCCCATTGCGGATCAGCGTCAGATCCGAGCGGAACTCCTGCGGCATGCCATTGTCATAATAGGATACATTGAACTTGTCGCACCGGACCTGAAAGGGCAGATTCAAGCCGCTATCGCTGCCTTCGAGCATGACTTCGCTTACGGATTCCCCTTCGGGTATGGACATGGAACCCTTGAAGCCAAATATGGAACCGACGAGGGCGCCGCAGAGCACCAAGAGAACGCTCAGATGGACGACGTAGACCATAAAGGGGCTCCAGCGGCTTTTCTCGGCCACTCCTCCCATGTAGCCGGCTCCATCAAGCCTCTGCAACGGACCGAACCGTTCCGCAATGATGTTGGTGATCCTTGCCTCCACCTCATCCCGGGAAAGCTTTGATGTGAACTGACAGTTGAGGCTGCACTTGGTGAGCTTCTGGGGATCCACCTGCTCTTCGCGGCGCCGGAAGACCTTCAATGTCTTAGGCAGTCGCTCAATGGTGCAGACGATGAGATTGGCGCAAAGGAGAAAAAGGAGGAATCTAAACCATCCGGTGTGGTAGAGGTCATTCAGGCCGAATGTCGTTATAAACCATATGGCCCGCTGACCGTAGTGTCTCTGGAGCTCCGCTTCGCCAAGCCCTTGTGGCAGTAAGGTTCCTACGACGGATGCGGCGGCAAGAAAGAAGAATATGATGACCGTAAGTTTCGGGGAAGCTAGCTTTTTATAAATGCCCTGCCAAAAACTTTTCTGCATTGTCAATCTGCCTTCAGGTGGTATTTTGCGATATTAGTAACCTTTTAGATAACCCTGTGTCAAGAAGAGAGGAGCCGCATATAGACCTGAGAGGGCATCTCGCTATCATACCGATTAAAGGATACCGCGCAAAATAAAGCATGCAACACGCAATTACGGTGGTTTACAAAAATTTACCATTGCCGTGCGAAATGTATGCGCTGGGTCCGCAGAGACTTGCCGTGAAGAAGGGATGCGCCAGACTCAAGACTCACATACCGTGCCGTTGGTTGCATCAAGGGGCTCTTTTGCCCTTGCGTAGCGCGCTCCTAACCAGATAAGTACAGCGGCGAACACGACACGCAGTGCCCCGTCCGAGAAATAATGGACAAATGCCCCTCCGAGGGATGCCCCTATCAATATACCGGCAATCATACCCGGAAGGATGTCTGTCTTCACGTTGCCAAGTTTCCAGTGGGTGTAAGCACCGACGCTGCCGATAGGAACCATGGCGAGAAGCGATGTCCCCTGTGCTGTGTGTTGTGTAAATCCCGCCAGCAGCACCATCGCGGGCACCATTATGATTCCGCCGCCAACGCCCATCATGCCTGAGAGGAATCCCAGGAAAACACCGGTCAGAAGAAGCACAGCAGCCTGAGGCCATCCCGTCTCCAAGCCGTGAAACACAGGAAGATAGGACTTGGCAAGCAGCAAGAGTGACATGAACATCAGAAAACAGCCGAAGGAGCGTTTCAGCTTCCATTCGGCGAGAGAATGAGCAAAGTGGCAACCAGCAGGAGTAGTGAGAATGGCCGGTATGGCTAACAATGCGGCCGCTGTGACATCAATAGCACCCCCAAGGCCATAGACAATAGCACCGGCTATCCCTGTGAATATGATGGTCACGAGGTTTGTCCCATGTGCCCTGTGCTGGTCCACCTTGAGAACGTCCACCATCAATGGGATCATGACGAAGCCGCCACCCAGTCCGACAAATCCTCCCGACATGCCCCCAAGAAAACCTATCAGGAAAGCCATATAACGTTTATCTCTCATCCAGTGCCAGTGCCTTATTTTAGCAATTTGTTGGCGCTGAGGTCTTTCATGACCATCCTGGCTACTTCTTCGATAAGCTTGGCCGACGAACCCGGCTTGACGGTCTCGGAACGGACTCTCCACATTAATTTTCCCGTTGAGACATCGTGGAGGTCACTTTCCATGACGATGTCCTTCTCTTCGAACCTGTATGTCGTGGTTGGCGTCTGTAAGGTGTATATGGGGTATGAATAGCTCCAGTCGGGCGAGGCCTCAGGAGGCGGAGCGAAACGATCTGTTACTGCTTTTTCGTTGATACTGACAATACGAACAGTAAAGATTGCGTCAATACCCAACCTTGCCGCGTCAGCTTTTATGTCTTCGCTGGTCAGTTTTTTCTTCTCGGTTATTGATGCAAGGGAAACTGCCCTTACGCCATGTTCCTGGAAATATTTTGCGAAGGCCTCTTCCAGTTTCTTCTTATCGAATTGATATGAAGTTGCCACGACCAAAACATTTTTCAGGTAACGCCCCTCGTAAGCGCTGTTAAGCCAGCCGTTGCTTAATTTCGTCCCTCCACAGGATGAAAGAAAAAATAGGCCGATGATAAGGGTTATGACAATGCGGCTAGACAGAGTTTTCATAATGATATCTCCTGTTGCGTCATTTCGAAATGCATCCAGAAATCTTGTTTTCCCAGATATCAGATCTCTCAGATTCAGTGCTCCTCCGAAGTGGGTGGTCTGTTTCTCTTACGCGAGTCGGGCACGATGCCGTTCGTAAAGATCGTAATTGGCTTTGAGCATTTTCTGAACGGGCAATTCGTACGGGCAGCGTTCTTCGCACTCCCCGCACTCCTGGCACAGCTTCACACTCTCCATCATCACACGGGAAAAGTCAACGGCGACGGCCGGCGACATCCTGGAGGCGACGACCTTGTATGCCATCGCAGGTGTAATCATTACGCCGTGAGGGCAAGGCTGGCAATATTCACACCTATGGCAAAACTGCTTGCCGAGTTCAACGCGATATTTGCCCATCAGCTCCCGGTCTTTCTTGCTCACCCTGTTCTCGCGCCCGTAAAAAGAGACCACTTCGTCCACAGACGCGACGGAATCGAAGCCAACAAGGGGAATTACATCATGATGCTGACGCAGGAATTTGATGGCGATTTTGGCGTTGTCAATCACGCCGCCGGCAAATGGTTTCATGGCCAGGATGCCCATGTTGCGCTTTCGCGCTTCCTTGTGTAGCTCATCCTTCGGTTCGTCCTCGATGAAATTGAACGGAAACTGAACGGTGGCAAACATATCGGTTTTAACCAATTTCACAGCCATGGCAAGATTGTGCGAAGTAACTCCGATGAACCGCACCTTACCCTGTTCGCGGGCCTTCATAACGGCTTCCAGCGCTCCGCCGGGTGCGCTGACAGCAAGGAGATCCTTCTCCTGTGCTATCTGGTGGAGCTGGTATAGATCGATATAGTCCGTCTTCAGCATGCGTAAACTATTTTCGATGTGCTGCATCGCTCTGGCGGCGTCTCTTAGAAATGTCTTGGTTGCGAAGACAATTTTTTTCCGCATTCCTTCAAAGGCGCGTCCCATCTTCTCTTCACTGTCGCGATAGATATTGGCCGTATCGTAGAAGGTGATCCCCAGCTCGTATGCGCGGCGAAGCACCTTTACGGCCATGTCCTTGTCGAGGCGGATAATGGGAATTCCGCCAAATCCCACCTCCGAAATTTTCAAACCCGTCTTTCCCAATTTTACGTAACGCATTACCGCATACCCCTATCGCTTTTCATTCTTTATTTACGCCGAATTTGTGTCGGCTCATTGAATCTGGTTTCACTAATTTTTCTTGCTGCATATTTTCCTGAGCAGGTCTCTAAAGACGGCAATCTGCTGTGCGCCGACGACCTTCGTTTTCCCGTTGATGATAAATGTCGGCACTCCCGTCAGATGTATCTTTTCCGCCTCTTTTCTCGATTCCTCGAGCCGATGGGCATAACACTTTTCCTTCAGGACCTGCACGAGTTCTTCTGTATCGAGCCCGCAAACCCTGGCGCTTTCTTTGAGCACATCCAGGCTGCCGATGTCCTTTGATTCCGTGAAATATGTATAGAACATCCGTTCATGAAAGAGTTCATACTTCCCCATGTCGCGGGCATACTCGCTTGCTTCGAGAGACATGCGCGAATTGGAGAGCAAGAGCCGCGGGCCAAATTTGATGCCGAATTCGTCGCCCCTTCTCCTGATGTTTTCGTACATCCCTTCGACATCGGCCCCGGGGAATCTCTTCGCATATGGTATTCCCTCAGACGGGGTCTCCGGATGCAGCTCGAAGCTCAGCCAGTCATCCCTGATATCAAATTCTTTTTTTAATGCGTCGACAATACCCTTGCCAATGTAGCAGAAGGGTCAGATATAGTCGGAAAAGATCCGCATCTCAATTCTCATGCTCACGTTCCTTAGCGGCAGGAATATCCGGCTTATTTCTTCCCACAACCTTCGCTGGAATACGGGACTCACAAGGCACTTTTGTCTGACACAGGCCGCAAGACTCTACTTCAAAACCGTATAAAGACTTTGTGTGCCTCAATGAAGTGCCGTGTGTGTGGCTATAGCACGCCATCTTGTCATGGCCTGATTCGCTTAAGGCCCCGACAGGACAGCGGGACACGCAACTCTTGCATCCACCCTCTGCATAGAAGAGACAGTATGCGTGATGATTGGTATAAGGCCGCGCAGTTGCAGGGATACGGATTTGCGCCACAACTGAGCCCACGCGCACGGCCTTTCCTCGGGGTGTAATCAAGCCGTCACAAAGACCGAATGTCCCCAAACCTGCTGCATAGGCCGCATGCCTTTCCGACCAGGTGGAGGCGAAACCGTACAATTCGGACATCCGCCGCGAAAATTGTGGTGACAGCAGGGGCGCAACGGCCCTGTACCCCTTGCCTTGAAGGGCGGCCACAACGTGCCTGCGGAGCTTATTATTGACTTCTTCGCCATACAGGCGTGCCCTCGCCCATCGTTCCGGCGGGTATTTCTTTTGTTTCCGTGTATCCGCCTTGGTTGCTTCCGTCTGCGGGAGTATCCAGCTTATAACGGTGAGGTCTTCCGGGGCGACCTTGGCTTCCGGGAATGTCTGCGTAAAGATCTCCCGAGGCGTCCAGTGAAAAGGCCCTATATGTTTCTTATAGTCTTCGTAGAGAGGATCATCGCCTCGTGAGAATCCCACGAGGGGTTCACTCCATGCCTTTTCATTAGTCTCGCCCTGAATGGTATTCTCAGGGGAGCTTTTTATGAAATCATGGATGACACCCTCAACCCAATTTGCCTGCACCGACGATTCTTCCATAGATATTATTCTTTTAATATGCTCCTTCTTTCTTGGTCTTGCTAAAGGCCGAAGTCCTGGTTGATCAAGATGACCTTCACCCTTCCCTTGGGAGATGATTTTTCGGTGATCGTCCAAGTATTACAGATGCGCTCCGCGCTCTTGCACTGCTCACAGTATGATGTCTTGATGCAGGGTGTTTTTCTATTCAGGCGTATGGCGTTGACCGGCGCCGCATAATTCTTGATGCGTCTCATGGCGTCTTCTAAATCGGCAACGACCTTATTCCGGGCCGCAAGGACAATAACGTTCTTTGGGCCGAACGTTAATCCTGCGACACGGTTTCCCGTGCCGTCCAGGTTCACAAGCTCGCCGTTCTCTGTTACAGCATTGGTCCCCGTGATGAACAAATCAGTCAGGAGTGACTGTCTGCGTCGCTCAACGTTTTCGTCCCAGGATATGGTCTTGTCGGACGTCTCTATTGTCTTAAAGGATGTGCTGGCCTTGAGAGCGGCGTGAAGGCCTGTCTCTATGGATGTCATGGACGTACCCCATGAAACGAGTGCAGGCTTCACAGCAGGTATGATTTCTTGGAAGACAATCTTTTTCACTTCATCCGCATTGTTCGCCAGGAAGACTTCGAAGTTATTTGCTTCCAGAGCTTTTTTAAGATCAGCCAGTCTCAGTTGCCAATATTCTTCGATCGGTGCGCTCATATTTTACCTCCAAACATTATTTATCAAGTTTCCGTTTGACACCAGTCAAAATTGCTTGTACATTAGCTCTTTATACACGATATATAGGCGTCATTGCCTTGTCAAGAACATATGTTCGCCTCTCGGACTCCGATTGGAAAACTATAAAGAAAAGGCTTTTTGTCTGACAAGTTATGGAGAGTTCGCCTGTAGATCATGGAGGCCACCAGGGTCTATCGTCAATATCCTGCGTATTATGAAGAATGGATCACCCTCAAAGACGGTTCGGCCGTCTTCCTGCGGCCTATCAAGCCGACCGATGGCCCGCTCCTTGAGGATCTTTTTAAGAAATTGTCCCGGGAGACCATTTACTTTCGCTTCCTTAGCCATTTGGACAAGCTCCAGCCAGAGATGGTCAAACGGTTCGTGGAGATTGATTACGAAAGCCGTTTCACACTTGCGGCCATCATTACGGGGGACACAAAGGAATCGATCGTCGGCACCTGCAGCTACGTCGTCAAAGAGAACACTGATCATGCAGAGCTTACCGTCGTTTTGAGAGATGACTGGCAAAGGAAAGGCTTAGGGAAGGCCATGGTGGCAAGAGTTGTCAACGTCGCAAGGTCAAAAGGGCTAGCCAGCATCGAGATACTTCTCGATTACCGGAACGAAGGGATGAAGCGCATCTTTGCTTCCCTCGGTTATCCTGTCAGTTATGAAGCATCCATTCTTGACATCGCGGACCGCATGGAGATTCTTCTCAAGGAAATTACTATTTAACCGTGCCCACATGTTCCATAGGCATCCAAGAAATCTCGCATTAGAAATTTCGAAGAAAAAAATCAGGATGTCCCGGATTGCGGAACCACGCAATTCCGTATCTGAAAGAATGGAATAGAATGTTGTGCATGACTCTTTAGGAGGAAGGAAAGTGGAGACCGTAACGGTGTTTAAAGAAACCGGAAAAGTGAAAATTGTCCTGGTGGGGATTCTCATCGGACTTCTATGTGTTGGTTCTGTCTATGGGCAGCAAAAAGGAACGGCAGCCGAAGCTAAAGCGCTGCTGTCTCATGCTGTCGCCTACTACAAGGTAAATGGTAGGGACAAGGCCTTTGCCGCATTCAACGATACGAAGGGGAGATTTGTCCATAGCGATCTTTACATCTATGCGGTCGATCCAGACGGCAAAGTTCTGTCCCATGGCGCAGACGCCAAACTTATCGGAGAAAACCTGCTTGATCTCAAAGATGCCGCCGGGAAAAGGTTCATTAAGGCGATAATCGATGTTACAAAAATAAACAATAAGGGCGTTATGGACTATAAGTGGACTAATCCCAAGACCAAGAAGATAGAGCAGAAATCAAGCTTTTTCGAGAGGGTGGGTGACGTGATATTTATCTGCGGCTACTACGAGTAGCCGGCAATTAGAATTGCAGGATAAATCCTGTTGGTCTGTCTCATATTTTTCTCCTAATTTCTTCTCTTATTAGCAGACATTTCCACATCTTTTGAGACGCATGGTCTGGTATGTTGAAAATTAAGGGTACAACATAGGACAACATTTTTGCCAAAAAGACACGCTATGACATGACCCTTGTCGCCACATATCCCACGATGAGGCAGGAAAGCGTAAGGGCGTGGACCTTTATCGTGGCAAGATTCGCGGGGGCCATTTTCGTTTTATCCATGTAATTCTTATTCAGTATGCGAAATGCATCGTATGCAACGGGTAGCGTGAGAAGCCCCAGAAGGACACCGAATGATGTGACTCCAAAGGAAGCCGACAGGAAAACGGTAGCATAGGCACAAACCAGGCCCGTTACATACAATGTAACACCACGCCTTTTCCCCAGACGGGCAACGAGGTTCAGCTTGCCTGCCTCACGATCCTCTTCATAATCGGGTATCTCGTTGATGACGATCATGGACCACATGAGGAAACCGGGGACAAGGGAAATGACGAGGGGTTCCCAGGCGATCGTCTGCGTCTGTACATAAAATGCACCGAGACAGATGACTGGGCCGAAATTGATGAGCAGGCTCAATTCTCCGAAGCCTCGGTAGCCATACCTTATGGGCGGCATCGTGTAAAAAACGGAGGAGAAAACACCAATGGCAGCGAATATGAGCACAGGCCAGCCGACCAGAACGGTCAGACAGATGGCTATGGCGATTCCTATCAGATAACAGACAATCGCCGCTGCCAGCACGTATTCGGCCGGTAGGAGCCCACCCGTCAGAACCCCGCTACCCCCTGTGTAGGGATTTTTCTCGTTACCGTGTGAACGATCCACAGCGTGGAGATAATCAAAGACGTCATCGATCATGTTGAGGCCCATGTGGTGTACCGTCACACCCATGATGACCATTACAAAATACAACAGATTGAATTTTTCAAATGCAGTCCATGCAATAACACTCCCGAGGAGGGCAGGGAAGATGCTGGTGGGCACGTAATGCAGGCGGAATGCCTGAATCCAGGTGCCCAGACTGCCCAAGGGCTTCCCGCTTTTCCTTACCAATTTCATCTTGAGCGGCATTTCAGGTGACCTCCAGCGAGCGAGGGGGTGTTGTGATAGTCGATGATCAGAGAGAAAAATTTTCCACTGATGCAGTGGAACTTACTCAGTATATCCTCGACTTTTATGATTTATGTTAAAGAAGTTTTGTATTTTATCAATATATATTTTTACGAAAACATGAACTAAGGCATTATGCGTGGATAACTCAGCTATTTCCCGATTGCTTATTTTTCTTTTTTTAATTAGAAGTATTTGATACATAATATCATATCTGCTGCTTGAAATGCTCAAATTATCCAAACTGTTTCGCGTTTTCAGTAAATCAGGTTTTGCAAAAGAGGATTCAGATTTTTTGGTAATCCTCAATTGGGGACGGCATCTAATTGTGGTGACAATCCAACGGAGAGGGAAACGGCGATGACGAAGAAGAGAACACCGCCTGCAAGAACCTTGACGAGACGCCCAGCGTGGAAGGCGCTTGCGGAGCATCACAGAAAGATCGGCAATGTGCATCTGCGGTCCCTATTCGCTGACGATCCCCGCCGCGGCAAACGTCTCGCGGCCGAAGGTGCAGGGCTTCACCTCGACTACTCGAAGAACCGTATCACCGACAAGACGATAAAGCTCCTCGTAGATCTCGCCAACGAGTGCGGACTTCGCGAGAGCATAGAGTCTCTGTTCGAGGGAAGGAAGATTAATGTAACGGAGAACCGGCCAGTACTTCATATTGCCTTGAGGGCGCCTAAGAGCGAGCAGATTTTCGTAGACGGTGTAGATGTCGTGCCCCGGGTGCACGCGGTCCTTGACAAGATGGCTGTTTTTTCAGAGCGTGTAAGAAGCGGCGAGTGGCTGGGATTCACCGGGAAACCTGTCCACTGTATTGTCAACATCGGCATCGGGGGTTCCGACCTCGGGCCTGTCATGGCATATGAGGCGCTGAAGCATTACAGCAAAAGGGTATTGACCCTCCGTTTCGTCTCCAACGCGGATGGTACAGACTTCGAGGAGGCCACCCGCGATCTCAGCCCCGAAGAGACAGTATTTATTATTTCTTCAAAGACTTTCACGACTCTGGAAACGATGGCCAATGCGCATACGGCGCGCGCATGGGCGCTGAAGGGCCTGCATCACGAAAGCGCCGTGGCCCGACATTTCGTGGCTGTCTCTACTAATACCGAGGAGGTGGCAAAGTTCGGCATCGATACAGCGAACATGTTCGGGTTCTGGGACTGGGTGGGCGGCCGCTACTCCATGGACTCTGCTATAGGCCTTTCGACCATGATAGCCGTCGGCCCCGAGAACTTCAGGGCCATGCTGGCTGGTTTCCGGGCGATGGATGAGCACTTCCGCACCGCCCCGTTTGAAAAGAATCTACCTGTGCTCATGGCGCTCCTCGCTATCTGGAATAATAATTTCTTTGGCGCAGAGACCGTTGCAGTCTTGCCTTATGACCAGTACCTCAAGCGATTTCCTGCTTACCTCCAGCAGTTGACTATGGAGAGTAACGGCAAGCGCGTGACGGGGGGAGGCGCTGCTGTCAACTACCAGACGGGGCCCATCTACTGGGGCGAGCCGGGTACGAACGGCCAGCATTCATTTTACCAGCTCATCCATCAAGGGACGAAACTGATCCCGTGCGATTTTATCGGATTCTGTAAGTCGTTGAACCCAATCGGCCGCCATCACGAAGTGCTCATGGCGAACATGTTTGCCCAGACCGAAGCGCTGGCCTTTGGTAAAACTGAGACGGAAGTCAGAAAGGAAGGCGTGCCGGAGGAACTGGTGCCGCATCGCGTCTTTCCCGGTAACCAGCCGACGAATACCATACTCGCAGAAAGGCTAACTCCGGAAACCCTCGGCAAGCTGGTTGCGCTCTATGAACACGGCGTCTTCGTTCAGGGTGCAATCTGGGAGATTGATTCCTTCGATCAATGGGGTGTTGAACTCGGCAAGGTGCTGGCGAAGCGGATAATCCCTGAACTGGAAAGCGTTAAGGATCCACGACTCAAGCATGACTCTTCGACAAACGCTCTCATCCGGCGCTATCGCAAGCTCAGGGTAAAGTGATGATGACGGTGGAAGCGAATCCATTGGCAGGGAAGCCCGCCGAGCCTTCCATGCTCGTCAATGTGACCAAGCTGATTACGGCCTACTATAAGGAAAAGCCCGATCCGTCTATTCCCGCGCAACGAGTCGTTTTCGGCACATCTGGGCATCGCGGCTCCCCTTTTAAAAATTCCTTCAACGAAGCACATATCCTTGCTGTCACACAGGCCATCTGCCTGTACCGCAAACAACACAAGATCAATGGTCCGCTATTTATAGGCATAGATACCCACGCCGTCTCTATGCCCGCTTTTCACAGTGCCCTGGAAGTGCTTGCTGCAAACAAGGTAGACGTCATGATTGCCGAGGACAACGAGTACACGCCGACTCCGACCATTTCCCATGCGATTCTAACTTACAATCGTGGTCGCAGGAATGGCCTGGCCGACGGCATTGTAATAACGCCGTCGCATAATCCGCCGGAAGACGGCGGCTTCAAATACAATCCTCCGGAAGGTGGGCCGGCGGAGCCATCAGTCGCAGGCTGGATAGAGACAAAGGCAAATCAGATTCTCACAAATGGCCTCGCAGGTGTCAGAAGGATTCCCTTTGAAAAGGCCTTTCACGCCTCCACTACGCACCGGCACGATTATATCCGCGCCTATATTGGCGATCTTGCGAATGTTATCGATATGGACGCCATTCGAGGCGCCAAAATCAAGTTGGGGGTAGATCCCCTGGGCGGCGCTGGCATCCATTACTGGAGGCCGATTGCGGAGCGCTTCGACCTGAACCTCACCATTGTTAATGACGCCGTTGATCCGACCTTCAGCTTTATGACGTTTGATTGGGACGGCCGCATCCGCATGGACCCATCGTCTCATTACGCGATGCAGCGGTTGATAGGTTTGAAAGATCGTTTCGACATCGCCTTTGCGTGCGATACGGATCATGACCGCCACGGCGTCGTCACGAGGAGAGCCGGATTGCTTCCAGCCAATCATTTTCTCTCGGTAATGGTTCACTATCTCTTCCAGCACCGGTCCGGATGGCGTGCGGAGGCCGCAGTGGGCAAGA
Organism: Syntrophales bacterium; assembly: GCA_035685925.1. Lineage (GTDB taxonomy): Bacteria > Desulfobacterota > Syntrophia > Syntrophales > UBA2185 > Fen-1135. Next base: position 20,588 of record DASRZZ010000154.1, read on the forward strand.
CCGTGGTGAGCAGCGAGATGATCGATCGTGTCACCGCAAAACTGGGAAGGAAGCTCTACGAGACGCCTGTAGGTTTCAAGTGGTTCGTAGATGGGCTGCTTGCGGGCTCCCTCGGCTTCGCGGGGGAAGAGAGTGCGGGTGCGTCTTTTCTGCGGCGTGACGGCACCGTATGGTCTACGGACAAAGACGGGATCATCTCGGTACTCCTTGCGGCGGAGATCACCGCCCGCATGGGATGCGATCCCGGTGAGATTTACGACGACCTCACGCGTGAGTTCGGAGAACCATTCTATGACCGCATAGATGCCCCGGCAACACCGGAGCAGAAAAGGGCTTTGGGGAAACTCTCAGCCGATCAAGTTCCATTCACAGATCTGGCCGGTGAAAAAATCCGGGAAATAGTTACCCATGCGCCAGGCAACGGCGCTCCTATCGGCGGTGTAAAGGTGATTGCCGAAAGCGGCTGGTTTGCCGCACGTCCGTCGGGAACAGAAGACATCTACAAGATCTATGTCGAGAGCTTCCGCGGAAAGGATCACCTAAAGCTCATCCTTGAAGAGGCGCAGACCATAGTCAATGCCGCTTTGGCGGCTGCTACATCCCGATAAACTTAATTGGGGCCCCCTTCCACAAGGTCAGCCAATCATCATGAGAAAGGAGATTTGCCATGATATCAAGACCGATGCATTTACTTGTAATTTTCCTCTCTTTATTTTTCCTCTCTGCCTGCGCGGCAAGTTATGCCAATATACCTGTCGAGAAAGGATCGGTTGCACCGGGTTCTGACGTGGCGAGAGAAGGCATAAGTATTAAACTGCTGGGCAAGCCTATAGCTATAGGCGGCACGCTGTCGTCGACAGATCTGGTTGACGCTATGACCATGCAGAGCACAGATCTGTCCAAGGACATGAAAGGCTCCATCCTCTTCCTGAGCGTCGTTCCCTCCTTGGACACGCCCGTCTGCGAGGCGCAGACGCACTACCTCAGTGATCACGGGGATAAGCTCCCGCCCCAGGTCAGGAAGGTCACCATCAGCCGCGATACCCCGTTTGCCCAGAAACGATTTGCGAATGAGGCAAGAATCAAAAACATCCAATTTCTTTCCGACTACAAAGAAGGCGCCTTCGGACGTTCTACAGGTCTTTTGATGGACGGTTTAATGCTTCTGGCGCGTTCGGTCATCATTGTGGATAAAGATGGCAGGGTGCGTTACATCCAGGTGGTTCCTGAAATTACCCATCTGCCAGACATGGAACGGGCATTTGAGGAGGCGCAGCAGCTTGTCAAGTGAAGGAGGAGATCAGATGACGAACGCAAAAAGCACGGGCCAGGAGCAAAAGAATATCTGGAGGATAATCAAAGTTTTACCCGAAAACCCGGATACGTACTCGCTTTATCTCGAAGGATCTGACGAAAAGATGGCCAAAAGGAAGGCAGGCCAGTTCGTATCCCTCAGCATAAATACGCCTGATGGATGGAGCACTCCTCACCCGTTTTCCATATCCAACGCTCCTGAAGATCCAGTCCTGCGCTTGACTATCAAGAAGGTGGGTCAGTTCACCTCCGCCATCCCGAATTTGAAGCCGGGAACTGAAGTAATGTGCATGGGTCCCATAGGCCTCTTCTGCAAGGACGTCGATACTAAGCCGCGGGTAGTCATGATTGCCGGGGGCGTGGGCATAACGCCGTTTCTAAGTGTTCTCAGGCACTTTAGAAATATAAGAGCGAAGAATATTGCGACGCTCTTCTGGGTGAACAGGACCATGGAAGATGTATTCGCCACAGACGAGATCCATGAAATGACCAGAGAGCTCACACTGAGGGTAATTTACTGCCTCAGCCGGGTCGACGATGTGCAGGGCTACTACCGGCAAGAATACCCCGGTGTCTTTTACGAGAAGGGGCGTTTGAGCGGAGATATCCTAAAAAGGCACGGGGCCACGAAAGAGGCATCCTTCTATCTCTGCGGCCCGCCTCCGATGATGGAGTCTGCACTGGCGGAGGTCGGCAGCCTAGATGTGGATCAAGAAACAATAGAGAAGGAAAATTTCGCCTGGCCCGGAAAATGACGTTCTTTCCAATTAACTCAAGTCCTATTCGAGCTTTATTACGTTTATAAGCCTTCTAAACCAATGTAGTCGATCTAATTATCCTTAGTCTCAGTGCGCGTATTTTGACAACCGTCGGCTGTGTACTTGTGCTCTTTCAGGGTATTTTCGACAGTGACCGGGTAATCTCAAATATTGGGCTTCTAATCCTCTGTGGTATTTTATCAAATATTGTTAATAGTATCCGGCAGAAACATTTACCCTTTAGCGGCCGTCTTCGCGGGTCTTACCAAAATGCCCGAGAGTTTCATCTCCTCATGCATCTCATCGCCCTGATGTTCGGGCTGGACTTTCTCTTTTCCAGCGTTCGTGAAGGATGTCCTGCCTATAACTTCAAGTGCCGCGGCATAATTCACGACAGGGTTCCTTATCCGGTTCGGTCCGCAAGTTCCCATGCCCGAATGGCCTGATAGGCCTCGCCGGGCGTCGTCGCTGACCGCAAGGTCTCCATGAGCTGTCTGTCTAGGGCAGCCTTACTGACAAGTCCCAGTATCTGGATCTGTTCGTCAGGAATGTCCGCAGGCGAAAAAATCAAAAAAACAGATTCGATAGGCTTTTCCGTCACCACGTCGGACACTCCGCCGTGTGTCAAGCCAATGGCCACGCATGAGCGTTTAAGTCCCTCAATCCTCGCATGCGGAAAGGCCACGCCTTCGTTGAAGAATGTCGACCCTTGATTTTCTCTTTCCATGATTGCGGCAAGGCCCTTCGCTTTTTCTTGGCCCCCGTCTTCACAGGCGGCATCTGAGAGGCTTTTCAGTAAATCATCTTTTGCGATAGGCGTCTCCCAGATGACGATCCTGTCCTGGGATATGAATTCCGTTAAAAGTGCGCGAGCATCCCCCGCTTTACCTGCTGCAGGGATACTCTCCTCATGTATGATTTCTTCCTCAGCCGCCAGAGGAGTCGCCACCTCTGGTTTCTGTGTGTCGAGGACAACGACCGTCACGCCCCTGGCATCGCGGATCAGGCGTTCAGCGACACTGCGCTCGCCTGTCAATTGTTTCCAGAAAGGAATTTTTCTTGGGCTTCCGATCACAATATGACCGACCCTGTATTCCCTGGCGAACTGGAGAATGGTCTTCACGATGTCTTCTCCCTTGAAGGTGAAGACAATGGCTCCAAGCTGCTTTGCCAGGGTTAGTGTCCCCGAAAGAATGCGCTGCGTCTGCGCATCGATGGCTGTCGGCGCCTCCGGAGGCGTCTGAACATAGACTGCGTACCACTTTCTGTTGAGCCTGCCCGCCAGCCGCGAAGCGTAGCGAAGCAGCTTTTCACTGTTCAAACCTTTTGAGCTGAGACACACCATCACCTGATCGGGAGTGGCCGGCACCTCCTCCTCAAGGTCATCACGTGACCGCAGGTCGATCTGTGAAGCCAGTTCACGCAGAGTAAGCTCACGGAGCTGCTCCAGGTTTGATTTCCTGAAGAAATTGGCCAGTGCCGTCTCGATGCGTTCGAGTGGGTATATCTTGCCCTCTTTGAGACGTTCATCGAGGTCCTCCGTGGTCAAATCAACATTCACGATCTGGTCCGCTTCAGCGAGGATCGCATCAGGCAACCGTTCATGGACCCGGACACCGGACGCCTTCTCCACCACGTTGTAGAGGCTTTCCAGATGCTGGATGTTCAGGGTACTGATGACGTGAATCCCTTTCGCGAGTATATCCTGGACGTCCTGGTACCTTTTTGCATTGCGGCTCCCCGGCACGTTGGTATGTGCCAGTTCGTCGACGAGTACAATCTGGGGTTTCCGGATGAGAATCGCATCAACGTCCATCTCCTCAAGGATGATCCCGCGATATTCCTGCCTCCGCCTGGGGATGATTTCCAGCCCTTCGAGAAGTTTGGCTACATCTACCCGGCCATGGGTCTCGACAAGTCCCACGACCACATCGATTCCCTCATTCTTGATCTGGTGCGCTTCCTGTAGCATCCGGTAGGTCTTCCCTACGCCGGCGGCATAACCAAGGTATATCTTCAGGTGACCGCGCTGCGACCTGCGGATCATCCTCAAGAAAGCATCTGCTCTATTTTCAACAGGCATATTTTACTTGTCCCTATCGAGTTCCGGATTCAAGAGCTATACATTTCAGCCGACGCTCGCCGTGAATCCGTTCTGTCCGTATCTCTAAGGTGCTCCGTACCGCTTGCACAGAACATGTATGGCTGCGACGGCGGGTGTGTCAAAAGCTTAAGGTAACAGTCAGGCCGCCATAAACGAAACTGCTATCGTTATCGGCGGGATTAGTCAATTTGCCACGGGCCTTAATCTCATTTTTTGCGTCGTTCGACAGAGGGAAAGAGTAGGATACTGTAGGGGCCACGGTTAGATATTTTAACACACTTATAGGGAGACTCGCCGTGAGCACGCCATCGTGGAAATTATTGAATTTGTCGTTTGTCGCCTGATAGTTATCATTAAATTTCGGATACCCGCCATACGATGGATTAACACTGTAAAGGGTCGCATCGGCATAGTCGCTGAGCAAGTAGCTTGCGGATGCACCCAGTTGCAGCGAAACGATTTTGTTGAATTCAATCGTATGGGAAATCCCCAACAGGAAATAATACTGGTGATAATGATCAATTTCCTTATAGGCCGTTAAAGTTGGCGTAAGGAGAGTATTAAGACCCAAGGTTATAAATACTTCTTCTGAATCGAGGGGTTTTGCTGCACCGGCATTTGGCGCTCCTAGACCATAATAGATGTAACCAACACCGGCGTTTAAGATACCAAAGGTTTTGGTATAAGAGAGTGTAAGATCCGTTTCCGTCCAGGCGCTGGAATAACTGGCGTTTGTTGTCGAGTAGGGCTTTGTATCAAGATTTCCCCATATGTTGGCGCTGAACCCGCTATAGCCAACTGTCAGGGAGGGTTGGATTACAATGCTGTTCTTGGTGTTTTCATATCCCCGCCACACATATTTTGACAAGCCGGAAATGGATAACGAACCGGTGGGTTTATCTTCCGCAGGCGCGGCCGGAGCAGGAGCCTCTGTTACAGGGGTAGGCGCTGCTGCCCCAGGGACAGGAGTTGCCGCCACGGGTTTCTGATCCTCAGCCAAAACGGAGGCCACACCCACTGTCAGTAAGAGTAATGTCACAATCACACTTAAAAAAGCGTTCCTCAAGAAGAAATGTCTCTTCATTACAATTATTCCTGATTTCATTTTTGTAAGTTTTCACATATGTCAAAACTCGCTTGAGAATCCCTTCTGTCTGTATGTTTAAGGCGCTCCGTATCGTTTGCGCAGGGCAAGGTTTACTTCAAGAACATTCACGAACTTTTCACCGGCGAGCCCGCCCCACGGGGCCGAGGCGTTATCCCGTAAAATCTGCTCAATCTCCTTTCGCACAGCGTCGGGATTGCGTTTCAAACTGGCCGCCCATTTGGAGGCAATCCTGTCTAGCTGATACTCGGCATTCTGAAACGTGATGTGAGGATCGAGCCCCGAAGCGGATGCCATCACCATATCTCCGGGGACATCTTCGAGATCAAAGTCGGGATGATCCTCTCGCCACATAAGACAGAAGGTTGACTGAATGTCCGAGCCCTCATTGACAGGTTGTAACGTCGTTTGGTCTTTCCCGTCGGCTCCCTTGTGAGTGACAGCAGATAGAAATTTACCAGGGTTCGCCTCGGAGAAATTTTTAAAAAATACGACAGCAAGATCCGCTGCTTTTGGCTGAGGGGTGTCTGGATTTTCCTTGATCCATTTCTTTACGAGATCCGGATGAGCCTTCGCCCAATCGTTCACGTACGCTTCATGCGTTGGGTCTGACGTAACCCAGGCTTGAGCAAGAGAGTTATGTTGGTCTGCCCACTGTGCCACAATATGCGGGCTGCCCTTGTACATATCTTTCTTAAACCAACTCTCGATATCCGACGCCACCGGTTGACCGGTCTTGGGACCGCTCCGGTATTTTATGACGGTCCCAAGCGAACGGGCGATCCGGTCCCGCAACGCATAATTCGATGGAGCAAGGCTCGATGACGCCGATGCGGATGCGTCATATGACGCCGCGGAGGGACGGGGCTGAAAGTATTCGTCCTTGGTGAACGGCTGGGCAATAAGTCGTGATCCCACGGGTGTTCCATCGGGACCAACCAGTATGCTGCCGTTAGCCTGAAAGTGGAAGAGGGCCTGTCCGATTACCCATAGCGCCAGCGGGTAGAGGATGCAGCAGAGGACTACAGAGAATATGAGCAGTTGAAGGCTCTTAGAAAGATATCGCGACATGTTTATATCTCCTCCATCTCTAAAATCTCAGTTAACTAAACGCAAACTGACCAGGATAAGGTCGATCAGTTTGATGCCGATAAACGGCAGAATCACGCCTCCGAGTCCCCAAATCAGCAGATTCCTGCGCAGCAGGGCGTCGGCGCCGAGGGGCCGGTATCTCACTCCCTTCAGCGCCACCGGTATGAGAGCCGGAATGATAAGGGCGTTGAAGATGACAGCCGACAGAATGGCGGAGGTAGGTGAATGCAAATGCATAATGTCCATCACCCCCAGCCACGGCAGAGTCCCCGCGAAAAGCGCGGGGATGATCGCAAAGTATTTCGCCACGTCGTTGGCGATGGAGAAGGTCGTCAATGAACCTCGTGTTATGAGGAGCTGCTTTCCGATTTCCACAACTTCGATCAACTTGGTGGGGTCACTATCCAGGTCGACCATGTTAGCAGCTTCCTTGGCTGCCTGTGTGCCGGCATTCATGGCAAGGGCTACATCTGCCTGGGCCAGGGCGGGCGCATCGTTTGTTCCGTCACCCATCATGGCCACCAGCTTTCCACCCGCCTGCTCCTTCCGGATGTAAGCGAGCTTGGTTTCCGGCGTTGCCTGGGCGAGAAAGTCGTCGACCCCCGCCTGTTTGGCAATGGTAGCAGCTGTCAGGGGGTTATCTCCTGTGATCATGACTGTCCGAAGGCCCATCCTTCTCAGCCGCTCGAAGCGGTCATGCATATGGGGCTTCAAAATGTCCTCAAGAACGACCAGCCCCGCAATCTGGTTGCCCTCAGCAACGACGAGGGGAGTTGCGCCCTTAGCTGCAACGCTGCTAATCAATGAATTGAGATCAGCGGGAATGTTGCCACGATTGTCCTCGACAAATTTGATGACGGCATCGGGCGCGCCTTTTCGTATCCGCCGCCCGTCAGGAAGATCAATGCCGCTCATGCGTGTGTGCGCCGTGAATGGCACGAACTTGCTGTCCTGCGGCGCAGTGACCGTCTGGTTTTGCTTTTCAAACAATTTTACAATACTTTTCCCCTCTGGCGTTTCATCGGCGGCCGAAGCCAGGGCAGCAAGCTGCCCGACATCGGCCGCCGAAGCCTTACCTATGGGCAAGAACGTTGTCGCATTCCGGTTTCCGATGGTAATCGTGCCGGTCTTGTCCAGCAACACAACGTCAACATCACCGGCCAACTCTACCGCCTTGCCGCTTTTTGCAATAATATTGGCCTGCAGAGCACGGTCCATGCCCGCGATTCCGATGGCGGCAAGCAGAGCGCCGATGGTGGTGGGAATCAAACAGACCAGGAGCGCGATGAGGGTGGGAATATCAGTGCCAAGACTTTTCAAAGGTTGTTGAATGCCCAGATAGCCCATCATGTAGTGCTCGGCGTTCCACGCCATCGGCCAAAGCGGGATCACAACGATAAGGAAAACCAGAGTAAAGGCGGATAGCAGCAGCGTGAGAGCAATCTCATTCGGGCTTCGCTGGCGGATGGCGCCCTCTACTAGCGCTATCATCCGGTCGAGGAAGGAATCACCGGTGCCGCTGGTGATTATAACGACGATCCGGTCGGAAAGCACGACGGTGCCGCCGGTCACGCCTGACCGGTCACCACCCGCAGCGCGGATGACGGGCGCCGATTCACCGGTAATCGCCGACTCGTCTACAGACGCAATCCCTTCAATTATCTCGCCGTCGCCGGGTATTGTCTGGCCTGCCTGCACGACCACACGATCCCCTGCTTTCAAAACTGCAGAGGAAACCTCTTCCATGGCGCCGGCTGCGTTCAAGCGATAGGCTGCAGTATCGTGCCGCGCCTTCCTGAGTGAATCGGCCTGGGCTCTTCCGCGTGCCTCAGCCAGAGCGGTGGCAAAGTTTGCGAACAGGACGGTCAGGAAAAGCCATGCGTCAAGGGTAATAAAATATGTAATCGGTACCTGGCTTGCGGTCCCTCCCCAAGCTGCCTGCGCGATATATAACAGAGTCAGGAATGCGCCCACCTCAACCACGAACATTACGGGGTTCTTCCATTGCATGTCTGGCCTCAGCATCACAAATGACTGCTTGAACGCTGCCTTCGCTGTTTCCTTCTCCAGGAGCCCCCGCGGTTTTATCCGTCGAAGGGGCCGCTGCAACGGCGATGGCGCCTTTTGCACAGTTTCTGTAATATCGGGAACGTTATTCATGTCCAACTCCTAATTCGTTCTGCAATTCATGGTAAGGGGTTTACAAAGCCTTCATTGGCGGTCAGCCGCCGAAAGGAATGGGCCCCAGGTGTTCCGCCACCGGTCCGAGTGCGGCGACTGGAAGAAAGAGCAAAGCGCCTATGATGACAATCGTGCCGAACAGGAGAAACCCAAAGGTGATGCTGTCATCGCGCAAGGTGCCCAGACCGAACGGGCTCGACTTCTTTGCTCCGAGATATGCCGCCATGGCGATCGGCGCGATGATCGGAAGAAAGCGGCTGAAGAGCATTACCAGGCCCGCGGCAATATCCCAGGGGATTGCCTCGGGCGCCGGGTTTACAGCATTCCAGAAACCATAGGTAACTCCCAATCCATCAAAGGCCGAGCCGTTATTGGCAGAGGCCGATGAGAATTGGTACAGCATTTGTGAAAAACCGTGGGCGCCGGGATTGCTTATGGCCTTTAGTCCCCAGTCCGTCGCGGCGAAGAGTCCTGTGGGCATGAGGATCATGAAAGGATGGACGAGCAGGGCGATGATCGCGAGCTTCACCTCACGGGCCTCGATTTTCTTGCCCAGATACTCGGGCGTCCGGCCCACCATCATACCGGCTACGAATATCCCGATGATTAAGTAGAGCAGCATGTTGATCATGCCCACCCCTTTGCCACCGAAGATGCAATTCAGCCACATTCCCACCATGGGCGAAAGAGCGGCGATCGGGTTGAGGCTGTCGGTCTCGGCGTTCACCGCACCGCATGTCACGTCTGTCGTCAGCGCTGCAAAAGTGGCGCCTGCCGACACACCGAAACGCATCTCCTTGCCTTCGAGGTTGCCCAGATGCTGGTCTACCGGCAAGCCCGGAACCGCCGGCATGGACACAATCGTTTTCCCTCCCGGCGCCGTTGCGCTCGGAATGTCGTATGTTTTTGCCACAGGATGGCTGGTCAATGCCGGGTTCGGTTTCAACGTATCAAAGTGAACCGACCAAATGACGGTGCCCGCCATTAATACCAGCATGACCGAAAAGATGACAAGGCTGTGCCGGAACTTGTGAAGCATGCGGCCGTACATGAGCACAAGGGCAAACGGGAACAACATCATGGACAGTGCGTTAAAGAAGTTCGACAACCAAGTGGGATTCTCGAAAGGGTGGGCGGAGTTCATGCCGTAAAAACCGCCACCATTGGTACCGAGCATCTTGATGGACTCAAGCGCCGCAACTGGCCCGACAACAATGGTTTGCTGCTTTGACTCGCCCGTGGCCGTTGTCCCCATTGCCGCGGGTTCAAGCGTCGAAACGTTGTGTGAACTTTGAAAAGTCATCGGACTGCCCTGCGTTATAAAAATGAGACCAATGATAAAGGCAGCCGGTACGAATATGTAAACAAGCACGCGCCACATGTCAACGAAGAAGTTGCCTAGCGTTGAAGAGCTCCGAAAAGCACGGATAATCGCAGTCAGCGCACAGAGACCGATTGCAGCGGACAGAAACATGTTGGCTATGCAAAAGAAAATCTGGCTGAAGTTAGACAGGTGCTGGTCTCCCGCATAGTGCTGAAGGTTCGTGTTTGTCATGAATGACACCACGCTGTTAAAGATGGTGCTTGGGGCCAGCATCGTCTTTCCATCTGGATTGAGAGGCATCCACGGCTGGAGTGCCAGGACAAGGAAACCGAAAATGAAGAGGATCGTGTTGAAAATGAGCAGAGAACCTGCATACTGCCTCCAGTTTTGCGGGCCGCTGTCCAAGCGTTTCTCGAACCAGCCAAAAACCGGCAACGGTTGGTATTTTCCATCCATAATCCACGCCATGTAACGACTTAATGGGAATGCAATGACAGTCGCTGTTGCAAGAAGCAAAAAGGGAAGAAACCAGGTTTGAATAAACATTGTCTTAGCTCCTTTTTCATCTACCTCTCAAAACCGCTGACATAGCCAGTGGTGCGTGGGGGCGGAGGCCCCACACTTAAGTGAACCAACAGTGTTAGTGATCAATGTTTTAGAGTAGTCGTTTCAATTCTTATCAGGCAAGGCGAAGGACATTGTCCGTAGGCTTGCCACATTTTGAAGGCCACCGACAAGGTCGGTGCTAGTTCACTTCAGTGTCAAAGCCCGCTGCTCAGAACCACTCTGGCCGCACGAGGGCCACAACTAAGTAAACAAACAAGAAAACTGCTACAATTGCCGTCAGATAAATCATAGCTCACCGCACTCCATTGTCTAAATTTTCTCACAGAATTTCATAAACAGGTAGCATAGCCACATCGATATAAGACCCAAGAAAAACATTGCTGGCAGCCAGATTATAAGATTCATCTAATGCTTCCTCCCTATAGTTTCTTTTCCTCATTTCTATGCGAGTTGGCTTCTGCAGTCGCTTTCGGAAGGGTGAAAAAGACGGTGGTTCCCTCACCCACCCGGCTTTTTACGGAAACGGATCCTCCGTGCGCCTCGACGATTTCTTTGACTATTGAAAGACCTAGGCCAGTGCCCGTATCAGCTTCCTGTCCCGGAACACGAAAGAATGGATCTAAGATCCTGGAAAGATATTGCTCTGGTATTCCCCTGCCGGTATCCGAAACGGAGAATTCAACCGTTCCTTCACCAACCTGTGCAGTTACAGTCACCGTGTCGCCGGAGGCGGTGTACTTCAGGGCATTAGATAATAGGTTGGCGAAAACATGCCCGATTCGCATCGTATCAGCCCAGACCTCGGGCAGGTCACCGGGCAGTAATGTATGAATTTTCACACCTCGGCCGAGGGCCGCTCCCCGGAAAGATTCAACGATCTCCGAGATGATTTGATGGGGCGGGACCGCATGAAAATCCATAGCCATTTTGCCAGATACTATACGGCTGATATCAAGCAGATTGACAAGAATCTTCTGAAGGCGCTCGCTGTCTTCCTGGGCTGCAATCAAGAGTTCCTGCTGCTTGGGAGTGAGGGACCCGACCTTTTCATCAAGTAGGAGATGAATGGCCATGCGGATGGACGTCAGGGGTGTCTTCAACTGATGAGATACTGTGGAAATGACGCCCTTTTTTAGTTCGTCTTGTTCAAGTTGATCCGTCACATCCTTGAGGATAAGGATTATACCGACAAGTTCCCTTCTATTGTTTAAGATAGGGGCGGTCATCGGCCGGAAAAAATGCTCCTCCGCGTTGACGAAGTGCTGTACAACGGCTGCCGCACCTTCTTTCTCCGAGGCGTGATAGCCCTTCAGGGCATTTCTGTATAGATCGGTTATCCATTTAAAGGGTACGCTTTCAATCCGGATGTCGCGTTTCAGTCCAAAAATGTTTCCGGCCGTTTCCGTTGCCATCTCCACCCTTCCCTCAAGGTCGAGAATTGCGACGGCATCTGGAAGATTATCGAACGTCTGCTGTGTCGAGTGCTGGATTCTGACAAGCTTGGCCTCATCGCTCCGGCGGACTTCCCTGAGACTTGCAGCCATTGCATTGAATGCCTCGGACAGGCGTCCCAGCTCATCACTCGTATCGGTCTTGACTGTGAGATCCAGATTGCCCTGTCTGATCTCCTCAGCCGACTGCGTCAAACGTTCAATCGGGCGGAGGATCCATTTGCCAATTAAGAATACATAGGCGACTGCCAAGACAGCGCCAAGAATCAGGAGAAAGTACATTTGGTCGCGGGCCTTGGCTGCCTTGTGGCGCGCCGATTGGTTCGCATCGTACATGTTCTTCTGGTTCATGGTGAGGATAGTATCCGCAGTTCCCTTTATCTCGCGAAACAATGGAAAGAGTTCACCAAAATAAATATCGCGCCTTCTTTTATATGGCGTGATTTGATCTTCCATGCCTTGAATGGTCGTCTTATATTTTGTAAAGAGTTCCTGAATGTGAGCCGCCTTTTCCCCTTCTCCCGGTAGGGTGATATTATTCAATTCCATTGCCAGGGCCTTCTCAAACTCCGGAAGGTTTCCATCAATGGCTTCCCTTCCCACCTTCTCATAACCGGAAAGGACAAAAAGCACTCCGCTGTCCATCCTTTCCAAAGATTCCTTCATGTTTTGACAGGCGAGGACGCTTTGGTAGTTTTCTCGAAGGATAACATCGATTGCGCCGTCCAGCTCCGTGACTTTACTGATGCCCTGAATGCCGGTCAAAGCGATGATCAGCAACAGGCCGCCGAAGCCAAGAAATAACTTTTGCCTTAGACTAAATATAGTTTCTCTCCTCATGTCTTTGTTTCAAAGCAACTGGCGTGCCAAAGAAAAATGCAATAAAATCAGCCCATATAGATTTCCGTGAACCCCTTTGCCTTGCACTAGGCAAGAAGACGTTCTCAAGTACCTTGCAGAACGCAAGCTGTTACGGACAGGGTAATTTTATGAGAAATGCCTGGTCAGATTCCATAGCGTTTCCGGCGGCGCCAGAGGGTTGCCTGATCGACTCCGAGAATATCGGCGGCTTCCTGCAGTGATTTCGCAGTGGCAAGGACGCGACGGATATGCATCTCTTCCAGCTTATCGAGAGAAACAAGATCTCCGGGCTTGGGACGGTTTTCTGCGAAGAGCAGCTTCTCCGGCAGATATTCGATTCCCACCAGCTCTGACTTGCAGAGAATTGAAGCTCGCTCGATTACATTTCGCAGCTCGCGCACATTTCCCGGCCAGGGATATCGGCAGAGTACGTGGAGAGCTTCGTCGCTGAAGCGCTGATGAGCATAGTGATGGCTTCTCCCAAAGAAGATGAGCAAACGTCGGGCCAGGCCGGCAATATCGTCAGGCCGTTCCCGGAGAGGAGGAATCTCTATCTGGATAACATTCAGCCGATAGAAGAGATCTTCGCGGAAACGATTGTTCCGGACGGCTTCCTCGAAATCCATATTGGTCGCCGCGATTAGGCGGACATCTGCCTTGCGGGTCACATGATCACCAATGCGTTCGTATTCTCTTTCCTGGATGAACCTCAACAGCTTCGGTTGAACGGAGAGCGGCAGGTCACCTATCTCATCAAGGAACAGCGTCCCCCCTTCACAGAAGGCGATCCTTCCTAAATGGTCTCTCACTGCGCCTGTAAAGGCCCCTTTCACGTGTCCGAAGAGCTCGCTTTCCAGAAGTTCTGATGAAAGTGCGGGACATGAGATCTCCGCGAAAGGCTTTTTTGCCCGCTTGCTCCACTTATGAATAGCCCGCGCCAAAACACTTTTTCCGGTTCCGATCTCTCCTGTGAGCAAGACAATGGCGTCTGCCGTGGCTACCTGCCTCGCCTGTTCGATAGCGCGCTGCATGTCGGCACTTTTCGTACTGAGGTCCACTTCGGGATTGCTGCGGTTCAGATCTGCCTGGAGGGCATGCACACGCTGCTCCAGCGAACGGACCTCTGCAACTTTGTCTACACAGAGTTTTACCTGGGAAGGTGTAAATGGCTTAGGAATATAATCGGCAGCACCTCTCTTCATTGCATCAACCGCTGTATCGATCGATGCATAGGCAGTGATGACGATGACCTTCAACCAAGGTGAGCCCGAAAGAAGAACAGGGATGAGGTCAAGACCGCTTTTCGTCCCAAGTCGTAGGTCAACGAAAGCCACGTCAAAGGATCGGCAGGTGTTCTCCGATATGGCATCCTCGTAATTGCTTACCGCAACAACCTTGTGTCCTTCCATCTCCAGGCAGACCGAGAGGGTCTTGCGAATGTTCAACTCATCGTCGACGATCAGAATATTCAAAGGTGAGGCGGCCTCTTCCATCATTGTCTAAATGTCTCTTTGAATTTAAGGTGGGAACATCTCGCAAAGATAATCCAAGCATCACAGTCTCATTGGGAAAGAGATGCAGGCATGCGAAAAAAAAAGTCGCGTGCCTGTGTCTCGCACGGAACAACTCTACATCGGAACTGCCTATTCCCTCAAGGCATTTTTTCTCATCCCTTGCCTTATATAAATTAAGGCATTGGATTGAAGAGATTAAGCATTATGCCGATGGTAAAAAAAAATCGGAGCTGCAACGATAAATTCCTAATAGGCGGCGATTTTTTAGTCAAAATGATTTGAAGTTTCGCAGTATTATTTCCTGAGGAAGCAAGCATTGGATCACCGTGCCATGCAATACGCTAATCTATGGCCTCTGGCCGTCTACGTGGTGGCTGTCCTTCTACTGGCTGCTGCCATGATCGGGCTCTCCTATATCTTAGGCGAAAGACATACTGGGAGAGTCACCGGAGAGCCATACGAATCGGGCATAATGCCTACCGGCGCAGCATGGATACGGTTTGACGTTAAATACTACCTCGTTGCCATGTTCTTCGTCATCTTCGATCTCGAATCCATCTTTATTTTCGCCTGGGCCGTTTCCGTGAAGGAGGCCGGCTGGGGTGCCTATCTGGCAATAGCGATCTTCATTGGAATCCTTATGGCAGCGCTGTTCTACATTTGGAGAATGGGAGCTCTTGACTGGGGGACTTTAAAACAGGAAAGGCGGATTGACGGATAGGGGAAGCAACTGATGATCATGTCTCACATTGAAAGGAGCCCGACCGGGTCTTTAAAAGCGAAAAAAGACGCGGGCAGAGATCTCATCGCCAAGAGTGTCATTCTGGCAAAGCTCCAAGACCTCGTGGCCTGGGGGCGCAAGAACTCGATGTGGCCGTTCAATTTCGGCCTGTCGTGCTGTTATGTAGAAATGGCTACGAGTGTCACGAGCAGGTTTGATATTTCACGCTTCGGCGCGGAGATACTCAGGGGCTCGCCCCGGGAAGCGGATGTAATGGTCATAGCGGGGACTCCTTTTATCAAGATGGCGCCCTTGATCATGCGCCTCTATGAGCAGTTGATGGAACCACGCTGGGTGATCTCTTTAGGTTCGTGCGCTAACTCCGGCGGCATGTATGACATCTACAGTGTCATCCAGGGGGTGGACAAAATCCTTCCCGTGGATGTTTATGTTCCCGGATGTCCACCCCGGCCCGAAGCGTTTCTGGAAGGGCTTCTCCTCCTGCGAAAAGCAGTCGGAAATGAAAAAAGGCCGTTGAGCTGGATCGCCGGGTCTCAGGTCGTGGAAAGAGGGGAACGGCCTTCTCTCCGGAACGAGAAAAGAGACTTACGAAAACGTCTCACTAATCTTCCTTCTCCTGATGAGGTGTGACATTTTATGATGCCAATTAAAGCAAGTCACTCTATTATACGGGATCTCCAGGACCGGTTCGGTGAAGAGAACGTGATCGAGCAGCGGACAAAAGACGGTATACCGACCATGTGGGCGCCACGGGAGCAGGTCCTCCCGATCCTACGCTTTCTGAAGACGGAGATCCCCTCGCCATACCGGACGCTCTATGACCTCACCGCGATCGATGAGCGGGTGCGGTCCAACAGACAGGGCCAGCCCGAGGGCGATTTTGCCGTTGTCTACCATCTCCTCTCCTATGACAGAAATGAAGATGTACGGATCAAAACGCCGCTTAGGGAAGACGACCTGGCTCTCCCCACTATAGTTGATCTGTGGCCGTCTGCCGACTGGTATGAACGCGAAGCGTGGGACATGTTTGGCATTCGCTTCGACGGGCATCCCCATCTGCAGCGGATTCTCATGCCCCCCACCTGGCAGGGGCATCCGCTACGGAAGGACCACCCGGCCCGTGCCACGGAGATGGGACCGTTCGAGTTTCCTGAAGAGAAGGAGAAAACAGAGGATATGGCACTTCAATTCCGTCCCGAGGACTGGGGAATATCTTGTGAAACTCCGGACAGGGATTTCATGTTCCTCAACGTGGGGCCGCAGCATCCCGGTACGCACGGGCCTCTTCGCATTGTCCTGGCGCTGGACGGGGAGCACATCTGCGATGCCGTGCCGGATATCGGCTATCACCACCGGGGGGCGGAGAAGATGGGTGAGCGGCAGTCGTGGCATACGTTCATCCCCTATACAGACCGCATCGACTATCTCAGCGGCGTCATGAACAACTTCCCTTATGTTCAGGCGGTGGAAACCCTTGCGGGGATCGAAGTTCCGGACCGGGCCAAGATGATCCGCATCATGATGGCCGAACTCTTCCGCATCATCAGCCATCTGGTGTGGTACGGGACCTTCGCCCTCGACTTGGGCGCCATGTCGCCGGTGTTCTATACATTCAACGACCGGGAACGGGCATTTCGTATAGTCGAAGCTATATGTGGCGGCCGGATGCACCCCATGTGGTTCCGCATCGGTGGCGTCGCCCAGGACCTTCCCCGCGGATGGGATCGTATCATCCAGGAATTCCTGGACTACCTGCCAGAAAAGCTCGACGAGTATGACCAGATGATCATGGGGAATCGCATCTTTCAAATGCGCACGAAGGGTATCGGCGCCTGCACCCTGGAGGAGGCGATCGACTGGGGAATGACAGGCCCCAATCTCCGGGCCTGCGGCCTCGAATGGGATTTCCGGAAGAAACGTCCGTACTCCGGCTATGAACACCTGGAGTTTGACATCCCGACTGCGGAAGGAGGCGACTGCTTCAGCAGGGCCGTTGTCCGGATTGCAGAGATGCGCCAGAGTCTCCGGATAATCAAACAATGCCTGGCCAACATGCCCGCCGGCCCTTACAAATCCGACCATCCCCTTGCTACACCGCCTCTGAAAGAGAAGACCATGCACCACATC
Organism: Syntrophales bacterium; assembly: GCA_035685925.1. GTDB lineage: Bacteria > Desulfobacterota > Syntrophia > Syntrophales > UBA2185 > Fen-1135. The sequence continues at coordinate 37,728 of DASRZZ010000154.1, forward strand.
GAGACGCTCATAGACCACTTCCTCTCCGTGAGCTGGGGACCGGTGATACCGCCGGGCGAGGCGGCCTTCGGCATCGAAGCCGCCAAAGGAAATGCCACCTATTACCTGATCAGTGACGGGAGCACGATGTCGTACCGTACGCGCATCCGCACGCCTTCTTTTGCCCATATGCAGGCCGTCCCGCTGCTTTGCCGGGGACTCATGATCCCGGACCTAATCGCCATACTGGGAAGCATTGACTATGTGCTGGCCGACGTGGACCGATAGATGGAAAGAGAAAGAAAAGACCATGCTGTCTGAAAAAGAGAAGAAAGAAATCTTGACGGAGATCGGGCAGCACGAACACCGGGAGGCTGCATGCCTTGAGGCATTAAAGGTGGTGCAGAAACATCAGGGCTGGGTATCGGACGAGGGGATCAAGGATATTGCCCCTCTCCTCGGCATGACATCGGACGAGTTGGATGCAGTTGCCACTTTCTACCCCTTCATTTTCCGCAGGCCCGTGGGAAGGCACGTGATTTATCTTTGCGACACAGTGAGCTGCTGGATCATGGGCTACGAGACCATGCTGGCCCATCTGACAGGACGCCTGGGGATAACCATGGGACAGACCACGCCGGATGGCCGTTTTACCTTGCTTCCTGTTTCATGCATAGGCGCCTGCGACCACGCCCCGGCGATGATGATCGATCAGGAACTCCATGGAGATCTGACCAGGGAGAAGATCGACATGATACTTGACCAATATAGATAGAGGAAAAAATGGAGCGCCCTCTTACCAAGGATATAAGACCGGATGGTCAACCGCTTACCATCGCTGAATACGAGCGTACCGGCGGATACCAGGCCCTCCGGAAAACGCTCCGGGACATGACTCCCAAAGAGGTGCAGGAGGAGGTGAAGGCAGCAAACCTAAGAGGGCGGGGGGGAGCGGGTTTTCCCACCGAGGCAAAATGGAGCTTTGTACCCATGGGCGCCGATGCGCCGTACCCGAAGTACATCATCTCCAACTCGGACGAGATGGAGCCTGGAACTTTCAAGGACCGGCTTCTCATGGAAGGGAACCCGCACCAGCTCGTTGAAGGTCTCATCATCGGCGCGTACGCCATCCAGGCAGACTTCGCCTATATATTCCTCAGGTGGGCATACCTGCAGTCAGCAAAACGCCTGACTAATGCCATCGGGGAGGCTTACGAGAACGGGTACCTCGGTGGAAACATTCTCGGCACGGGCTACAGCCTGGACATGCGACTGCACGCCAGTGCCGGACGTTACATATGCGGCGAAGAGACGGCGCTCTTGAATGCCCTGGAGGGGAAAAGGGGCATACCCCGGTCAAAGCCCCCATTTCCGCAGCTCTCCGGCCTTTGGGGGAAGCCGGCTGTAGTAAATAACGCCGAGACCCTCTGCAACATTCCCCATATCGTCTCAAAAGGAGCCGAGTGGTACAAGCGGCTCAGCCGTTCTGAAGAAGGAGGGACAAAGATTTACGGGGCAAGCGGCAAGGTAAGAAAACCGGGCGCCTGGGAGCTTCCCATGGGGACCACCATCCGGGAGATACTGGAAGAACACGGAGGCGGGATGAGGGAGGGGTATCGCCTGCGGGGAATAATCCCCGGCGGGGCCTCGACGGATTTCCTCCTTGAAAACAGCCTGGATTTGCAGATGGACTATGAATCTTGCCAGAGGGCCGGCAGTCGTCTGGGCACAGGGACCATGATCATTTTAGATGACAGGACATGCCCCGTGGGTCTGGTACTGAACCTGATCAAGTTTTTTGCACGCGAGTCCTGCGGGTGGTGCACCCCCTGTAGAGAAGGGCTGCCCTGGCTCGCGTTGACACTGGATGCCATCGAGGAGGGACAAGGAAGGCAGGAAGATCTGGATATACTGGCCGCTCACTGCCGCCTTTTGGGGCCGGGGCATACATTCTGCGCATTGGCCCCGGGCGCCGTTGAGCCGCTTCAGAGCGCGCTGAAATATTTCCGCGAGGATTTCGAGAGACACATCAAAGAAAAAAAGTGTCCCTGGAGGTAGCATTGGCCACCATCTACATCGATAACAAACCTTATGAAGTCGGCGACGGACAGAATCTCCTGCAAGCCTGCCTGTCCATCGGCTTCGACATTCCCTATTTCTGCTGGCACCCGGCCATGCATTCTGTGGGGGCCTGCCGGCAGTGCGCCGTGAAAGTATTCCGGGACGAAACGGACCGGCATGGCAGGGTGGTGATGTCCTGCATGACCCCGGCGGCCCAAGGGACGCGCCTGTCAATCGATGATCCCGAGGCGAGAGAATTTCGCGCGAGCAATATAGAGTGGCTCATGACGAATCATCCTCACGACTGTCCCGTTTGCGACGAGGGGGGCGAATGCCACCTCCAGGACATGACGGTCATGGCAGAGCACGTGTACCGCCGGTTTCGCTTCCGCAAGAGGACCTACATGGATCAGGACTTGGGGCCCTTCGTGAACTGCGAGATGAACCGCTGCATCCAATGCTACCGGTGCGTCCGCTTCTACCGGGATTACGCCGGAGGAAGGGATTTTCATGTCTTCGCCTCGCACAACTCCGTGTATTTCGGCCGCCACGAGGACGGCGTTCTCCAGAGTGAATTCAGCGGCAACCTTGTGGAGGTCTGTCCCACCGGTGTTTTCACGGACAAGACCTTGAAGAAGCATTACACAAGGAAGTGGGACATGCAGACCGCGCCTTCTGTTTGCGTACATTGCGGTGTGGGCTGCAATAACATTGCCGGCTGCCGTTACGGCACCTTGAGAAGGATCCGGAACCGCTACAACAGCGAGGTCAACGGCTACTTCCTGTGCGACCGCGGCCGCTACGGATATGAATTTGTCAATGGCGAAGATCGAATCCGTCAATCCCTGTACCGCAAGAAGATATCCGCAGCTGAAGGGAGGACAGAGCGGTTAACCAAAGAAAAATGTCTCCAGGCAATCTCCGCATTCATGCACACGGGATCAGGTGTCATCGGCATCGGTTCTCCCCGGGCCTCGTGTGAAGCCAATTTTACCCTCTTGAAATTCGTGGGGCAGGAAAATTTCTCAAGCGGCCTGGGAAGAAGAGATCACCGCCTCATTGCGACGATCCTGCAAATCATAGCGAAAGGCCCGGCCCGCGTGCCTTCCCTGAAAGATGTGGAGAGGTGCGATGCCGTCTTCATCTTAGGAGAGGATATATCCAACACCGCTCCCAGACTCGCTTTGGCCTTACATAGTTCTGTGAGGCAGAAACCCATGGCGATCGCACGGAAACTCAACATCCCCTACTGGGACGATGCCGCCGTCCGGGAGGCCATACAGGATAAGCGTGGGCCCCTGTTCATTGCTACGCCTGCGGCAACCCGCCTTGACGCCCTGGCCACGGCCGTATTCCGCGCCGCCCCTGATGACCTCGCCCGACTGGCGTCTGCCGTAGCCCAGGCCTTGCAGAAGGACGCCCCTGTCGTTCGCGATCTTACAGAAGATATGCGCTCCCGGGCGGAAACGATTGCCCAGGCCCTGTGCCAGGCCGAACACCCCCTGATCATCTCCGGAACAGCCATGGGCGATGAGGCCCTGATACATGCGGCTGCCAACGTGGCCCGTGCCCTTTGCGCCACCGGAAAGAATGCGTCCCTCTATTACATCACACCGGAATGCAACAGCCTGGGCATAGGTCTTTTCGGGGGGATGCCCCTGGAAGATGCGGCGGAGATCCTTGAAAAGAAATCAGCGGACACTCTTATCATCGTGGAAAATGACCTCTATCGCCGCGCCGACCGATCATTGGTGGAACGCCTTATGGGTGCGGCGCGGAATATCATCTGTATAGACCATCTGGAGGGCGCCACGACCGCCAGGGCAGACGTGGTTCTTCCGGCGGCCACCTTCGCCGAGGGGAGCGGCACCCTGGTTTCGAGTGAAGGGCGCGCCCAGCGGTTCTATCGCGTCTTGGATCCGGATGGAGACGTGCAGGAAAGCTGGCGCTGGCTACAGGACATCATGTCAGCTGCTGGATACATCAGGGCGCCCGCCTGGCAGAATCTGGATGACGTAACGGCGGCCATGGGTGAAGAGATACCTGCCCTGAAAATCCTCAGGGACCGGTTTCCCGTTGCGGGATTCCGCCTGGCGGGGCAGAAGATTCCCAGACAAGCGCACCGCGCAAGTGGAAGGACAGCCATCACTGCTCACCTGACCGTCCATGAGCCGAAGCCACCTGACGACCGCGACTCTCCTCTGGCCTTTTCCATGGAAGGGTACGCGGGAAATCCGCCAACGGCCTTGATTGCGCGTTTCTGGGCGCCGGGCTGGAACTCTGTTCAGTCCGTCAACAAATTCCAGAAAGAGGTGGGAGGTCCCCTTGCGGGCGGTGACCCGGGCGTGCGCCTCTTTGATGTCAAGGATGGAGACAGTCTCTCTTATTTTCAAGTGAACTTTTCCTCTGTGAAAGCGCTTGGCTCCGGGGAGGTGTTCGTAGTGTCCATCTATCACGTCTTCGGTTCCGAGGAGTTGAGTGTCCGCGCCCCCGGCATCGCTGCGTTGTGCCCGGCCCCCTACCTG
>DASRZZ010000155.1:0-9240 GCA_035685925.1 Syntrophales bacterium
AAATTATGAATTATCTCATCGTATGATACTTCTGAATTAATAATCCGTCTAAGCAAAGAGTTCCTTTGATTGGCAAAGGAGAGACATTGATATACAGCTATTAAATGTCTTCATACATTGCTCATATACATAATAGCGAAATATGCTCAACTCTCAATTCATATATTGCTGATGGAGTGGAAGGGAACGTTCGTTTGTCGGCGGCAGCTCAGGTGCCGGCGCCGGTGATGTGGGCGCAAGGTCGGGTCCCCCATGGTTCGGGCGGTACAAGGTCGGCTGTGTCCCCTCGACGTAGAATTCCTCCTGCTTTTTCGGACAGGCTGGAGTAGCCAGATCGCCCGTCGCAGGGTCGATCTGGACGGATATAACCGAATCGGGCTTCGGAAAATCAACGGCCGGTTTATCGACGAGGGCAGGGAGCATGAACCGGCTCCAGATGGGCGCGCAGATCGTCCCTCCGGTGAAACCTTGCCCCATGGGTGTGGGTTTATCATAACCAGCCCATATACCGGTGATCAGCTGGGGAGTGTAGCCGATGAACCAAGCGTCCCGGTAATCATCAGTGGTCCCGGTCTTCCCAGCGGCCGGACGTTCACGACTGAAGTTGTGAAGCGATTTGGCGGTGCCGTAGACAAGGACATCCTTGAGCATCGAGGTCGTGATATAGGCGACGGCCGGGGAAAGAACCTGGTTGACTGCAGGGGGAATCTCCGTCCAGTTATTTCGGTACCGATCATAAATGCGGATGATGGTCCTGGGTTCGGGACGCACTCCACCATTGGCCAAGGGCGCGTAAGCAAGCATCAGATCGCTCAGGGTGACCTCATCGGTTCCCAGGGCCAGAGAGAGGTCGTTCGGTGAGCGCAGGGATATCCCCAACGTTTCGGCAAAACGAACGAAACAGGAGACCCCGATGGCCTCCAACAATTTGACCGTGATGATGTTGTCCGAGTAGGCCAGGGCCTGCCGGAGCGACAGATTCCCATAATGTTCATTCCTGTAGTTCTGGGGTTTCCAGGTTTCATGCTCGTTTCGGGGGTAGGCGACCGGTTCGTCACTCCAGATGTCGCCTGCTGTAAATCCTTTTTCCAGGGCGGCGGCATAAATCAAGGGCTTGATGGCTGAGCCAGGCTGACGCTTGGCAAAAAAGGCGCGGTTATAGGGGCTCCGCTGAAAATCGGTTCCCCCCACGACCGCCAGAACATCGCCGGTATGAGGATCCAAGGACAATAATGCGCCCTGGAGCTGGGGGGAAATCCGTCCGATGCCTTCGCGCAAGACCCGCTCGGCAAGCATTTGCAGGTTCAGATCCATGGCCGCGATGACTTCCATTCCCCCGTGTTCGATGATTTCCGCTCCATAGCGTTCGATCAATTTGTTGCGGATATGGGCCAGGTAATACGGTGCTTCCCCCGGCTGCACCACGAATATGGGCTTAACCCGCAGCCTTTTTTCCTGGCCGGGGGTGATCATTTTGAGTTCCGCCATGCGCTTGAGAACGAGGTTCTTGCGATCGCGGGTGATCGCGGGTTTCCCTAGTGGGTTGTAGCGAGCCGGAGATTTGGGAACCCCTGCAAGCAGAGCGCACTCGGCCTCGGTTAATTCATGCGGGTACTTGTCGAAATAGAGACGGGCGGCCTGTACGATGCCCCAGGCCCCATTCCCGAAGTAGACTTCGTTGAAATACATCTCCAGGATCTGCTTCTTGGTGTATTTGCGCTCATAATCAAGGGCCTTGAGTCCTTCCCTGATCTTCCGTTGGATGGTTTTTTCGCCCGAATAATATTTGTTCTTGATCAACTGCTGGGTGATCGTCGACCCTCCTTCGGCCATTTTCCTTTTGATCATGTCATCGACCAGGGCGCGGGTTACGCCACGCAGGTCGATTCCCCTGTGTTCGTAAAAACGGGAATCTTCGATGGCCACCAGAGCATTTTGCAGGAAGATGGGTATTTGGTCGATGGAGGCCCAGTATCTTCTTTCGGGCAGGATGCGGCCCACGAATCGCGCTTGGCTGTCGAAGATCTTGATGGAAATATAGCCGCGAGCAAAGGGAGGATACGCGGCTATTTTCTCCTGTGCCTGAACCGTTGTGCCAAGGCATAAGAAAAGAAGAAGTCCTAGGGTAGTAAAGACCCGCTTTGCAGCGCCCATAGATTCCTCATCATTCCTTCATCCGCCCGGGATAGAGTGCAACTTGCCTCTGAGGCCGGTCAGCTCCTCCCGTACCTCACTTGACGGGGTTGTGCCCTTCCTTTTCCTTAACGCCCACAAAAATGGCTCTTTACCGATGCAGCTTAAGGTGGTTTGAAGCCAGTTCCTGCCGTCGTTTTCTGCTAAATTAATTTTGATGTTTAACTTGATTGTTTGCACAAAACAAGATTAGTGTCCCATGCGATTAGAGTAAAGTAAAGTATAAAAAGATGGAATAAATAACAGATTGTTGCTTCTACGGGGCAATGAAATATGGAATGCAGAATGTGAGGTGTGGTGTCGATGTTTGTCGGACGTGAATTCTGTTTATTACGGATTGAAGTCCGGCATTTTCTTAGAAGTTGACGATTCGAGGACTTCAGGAAGAAGCAAATGTTTGTTTACGCCAGCTACTACTTTGAGAATCTGCCGTTCGCCTTCAACCAACAGATCTGCGAAGTGCGGTATTTGCTTAGATTGTTTTCAGCACCAATTTGTCCAGAGCAAAGCGCGGTCTTGCCTCGGGTGACTGATCAGGATGCCCAACAGGCAGAAGCACTACAGGGTAGATGCTTTCGTCCAGCGCAAGACACTCCTTTACCTTATCGCGATCAAACCTTGCAAGCCAACAACTACCCAGACCAAGATCAAAGGCTTTAAGAACGATGTGCTCTACAGCAATCGCAACATTCATGGAAAGATATGCCTTAACCGCTTCCCCGTCCATGATAGGGGTAGGGGTGGTTGGTGTAAAATCCATATCCACATCCACCCCTTCGAAGGCGCCTTCCTTCAGCAGTTCTCCCATACGCCGATCTCTTGTTGTTACTGTCGTTAAGTCGGCGCAGCATACAAAAATAACCGATGCCTTGACGATAAACTTATAGGGTGTACACCGGCCAAGGGCCTCTTTGGCCGTACGTGATTGAGCGACGATGAAGCGCCATGGCTGGAGGTTTGATCCAGAAGGGGCGAGTCGCGCAGCATCCAAAAGCAGACGGACAGTATCCACCGAAATATCCTCTTCTCTGAATTTACGAATACTCCGCCGTGAAGCGATGACGTCTGATAATTCCACTGTGGCACCTCCATTGAAGTATTACGAGAAGAACTCTACAGCTTCTTGTTGGGCATGTCAAATCAGGATAACAGGAAGATACAAATAGAATCTTTATCAGAAAATTTCACGCTAAGAACTATGGACCTTGCATCCCGTTATCAATGGGCTGCTCTGAAAAACCAATGAGTTAACTTGTATTTGTTATGCTCAACTCCAACCGCATGCGATTTCCCTTTTCCCTTGACAAAATCCCTCCACCTTTCTATCGTCACACCATTGGATTTCTCATATGGAGCAAAATGATGAACAAGCCGTGCCCCCGGTGCGGCGGGAGGAACAGCGAGCATGAGCATGTGCGATAGAAACTTCGGCAGCATTTCCGGAAACACCCCTGGAGACCACCACCATAGCCGCAGAGCGGCCTTCGACGGCAAGGTCGGGGGCTGTTTCCGGAGGTTTTTTCTGATTCTGCTGCTGACCCTGCTGTTGCCCGTTTCCTGTGCGGCCGAAAATCTTACCTGCAACCACCTGCCCAGTCTGATGGAAGAGTTACTAGCCAACCACTACGCAACGAAGAATATGACCGGGGAGATCAACAATCACGCCGTCGACCAGATGATCAAGAGACTTGACCCCTCTAAAACGCTGCTGTATGAGTCTGATTTGGGAAGGCTAAAGCCGGCTCTACAAGGCGCGTTTGCTAGCATGCGAGCGGGCAACTGTGCAGTGTTGCAGGAGGTTTACGACGTGCTCATCGCGCGGGCGCGGGAGAACGAGGCCATTGTCAAAAAGATTCTGGGGCCGGACTATCGACTCGACGAGACGGTGGAGTTGAACGTCAACGTGGACAAGCGCCCGTATGTGAAGACGACGGCAGAAAAGCATGAGCTCCTAAGGAAGGTCGTGCAATTCCAGATAGAAAACGCCCTGCTGGCAGGCGTCGACTTGGCGGAAGCCAAGAGGCAGCTGATTCACCAGTATGAACTGCAGACGATGCGGGTAGTCGAGCGCAATCCCGAAAAGCTCATTACGAGCGCCGCCAAGGCTTTCGCCCTAGCCTTGGATCCGCACACGAACTATCTATCCCCCGAAAACCTTGCGGACTTCGAGATTCAGATGCAGCATTCCCTGGAGGGGATCGGGGCCTCCCTCAGCAGCGATAACGGCTTTACCATCATTGAGGAGTTGATTCCCGGCGGAGGCGCCGATCGCTCGGGCCAGTTGAAGTTAAAGGATAAGATCATCGCTGTGGCTCAGGAAGGGGAAAAACCCATTAACGTCATCGATATGGACCTGTCTGACATTATCAAGATGATCCGCGGCAAGAAAGGCACGAAGGTAACCCTGACAATCCTACGACAGGCAGAATACACGAAACGCTTCGACGTCACAATCACGCGTGACAAGATCGACATCAAGGAACAGGAGGCCAAGATCGACTACGAGACACGGACAGTGGGCGACAGGCAGTACCGCTTCGGCGTGATCGATCTTCCTTCCTTCTACGGCGAGGAGAAAGAAAACACATCCTGCTATGAAGACGTGAAAAAACTTCTCGCGGAGGCCAAACACCAGCACGTTGATGGGATCGTACTGGACCTGTCGCGCAACGGGGGGGGGCTGCTCGGAGAGGCGGTGCGCCTTGCCGGCCTTTTTCTTGGCAAAGGTGGAATCGTGGCGACCAAGGACAACAACGAGCAGGTGACTATTCTCGCCAACGGTTCAGCTGCATCGGGTACGGAAGGCGGCAAGCGCAAGGTGATTATGTTTCCCGCGGAAGACCCCCGCGCGGTCTATACAGGACCCCTAGTCGTACTGACGAGCCGCCTGAGCGCATCAGCCAGCGAGATAGTGGCAGGTGCTCTCAAAGACTACCATCGTGCTGTGATCGTCGGATCGGACCATACCTTCGGCAAGGGGTCCGTGCAGGCACTGATGCCCCTGCCCTGGGATCTGGGCGCCATAACAGTCACCACGGGACTGTACTTCCTACCCGGCGGCAAGTCTACACAGAAGATGGGCGTAGAAGCGGATGTGCGACTGCCTATCAGGTTCATTCTCGAAGATGTTGGTGAAAAGGCGCTGGATTACCCGCTTCCGGCCCAGTCGATCAAGCCCTTCCTCGGTGTCCCGGGGAACGCCGCGCCGCTCTGGAAACCTGTGGAGCAGCCCATGCTCGCGGAACTCGCAGCAAGGTCCAAGGCCCGGGTCGCCAAAGACGCGAAGTTCGCCGATATCATCAAAAACAATAAAGAAGCGGCCGGCAAGAAGGGCGTGATACGGCTCTCCGACTTACGCAAGGAGATGGAAAAGGAAAACGGCGGCAAGAAGAGGGAGACGCTTACTGAGGTTAAGCAGAAAGCCCGGGACCAGTATGCTCCCTTCGTGAACGAGAGCGTTAACGTTTTACTCGATATGGTGACGCTGGGTTCAGCCATGCCTGCGCAGCCGTCACTGCAGGCCGAGGCGGACATGTCGGGACGTTGAACAAGCGGCGGGCCGCCAGGCGCAGTTCGTTTCTAAAAGAGGGACTCTCCTTTTCCTTCCAGGAATCGCCTTAATGATGAAGTCAGCAAGGGGTTGGCCTCCTTCATTTTGATTGCTGCTAACAATCTAGGAGGTATCTGACCACCTTTACTACCTAACTGTCAACTCAAGTCCGTCTTCTTACACCTTAAATGATTCTCGCCACAACATATAGGCAATGAGACCCGCTACAATTGCCCCAAGAAAACTCATCCAGACGGGAATCTGAACGCCATTAATAACAACTTCCCATCCATAGATCAGGCGGAGAATATGAATAACGGACATTATGCAAAAAATTACAATTGCAATGACAGTAAACGGTTTCATATCTTCTTCTCCATACTCTCTATCATCTTTCCTTTATAATTACCCATCTCGCCCCTATAAAATCTAAAAACATACAATCCTTTAATATCTCTATCTTCGCATATTCCTTTTATCGCCAGTTGAATGTCGGCATAATCAGTACAACTACCCAGTTGGTCGCATACTGTTTGAGGAGCTTCCACTTTGTCAACGACAATGTCGATTCCATCGCACTTTAATTCTGACTTAACGACAACACTAATAGCTTCATCTGAGATTCCCCAAGGTCTGCCTGATTTGTTGTTACTGCAACTGGACGTGATAGACATAACCAGAACTAATATGAATGCAGGTACTATTCTCAAATCATTTTTCATGAGGCTCCATCAATAGCAAGACTTATCACCTTAAAAGCATCTTTCAAATGACCAAAGCGATTTATGACCCAGACTGAAATGAACCTTCGCCTGAAACAGAAGGTCATTCATCGATCCAATGACCCTTCTGTGTCACAATTCACCTTTTATGAACTGTGTGAAGATCGCAGGCAGATATTGGCCAAGCCATGCGGCTACGAAAAATTCCGTACTGAACGGCTCATTGGCCTTTGTAAAGAAATCTGTGACGTCACGGGCCATAACCTCCAAAACATTCGTCTTGTAGTTTCCTTTAAATGCCTCCAAAGCATAGATTAAAGGGTAAAGGTCATTGCCCAGCGTCTGCCACTGTACCACGTGCACCATTTCATGAAAGTGTAGGAACTCACGGAATGCCTCTCCCCGTATGACAAAGTAGGTATTGCGGAACGTGATTCCGTCAAAATTGATGTCCATTCCCTCCGGAACAGATAGGCTGAATTCATCCCAAGGTATCTTGGGCAGAACATCCACCTCAACGCACCTTGCTGCTGCAAATGTCTGGGGGCTAAAAAACTGCGGCAATCGCTGAAACTCATAGTCAGCAATTCGTTTTGTTGATGGTTCATATTTTGCCAGCAGATCATCTACCCAACGATGGTAAGCTGGTGCATGCTTCAGGAGGTCATTTGCTCTCATCAATTTCTTCTCCGGTTGGTAGTTGGTATCTGAAATTCATTCAACGGCAAAGCAAGCTCTTTTAATAAATCAGAAAAGTGAAGAAATATTCATCCAGCATTTCATTTGTCCGCTTTCAATATTGATGCATGAACACGTTTGATCTCTTCAAGAAGGTCTTCTTTACTGATGAGCTCCTTCCTATATTTCTTCTTCCTGTTCTTTTTTCAATTTTGAGATAGCGATCTCCCATCTTGGGCAAAATCGTGCGCCTACCGATTCCATTGGATACACTCTGCAGCCCTCCGGTCTCGCAGGATAGATTTCACAATAATATCCCTCACAAGTGCTTTTTAAAAAAGGACATGGAATTCTCTTGCTGTCATTCGATTCCCATTCAGAACTGTCTGCTGATAATTCCCCATAATATTTCTCGATAACTTGTTCTTCGGAAATATTCAGATATGTAGATATATTTGAGAGTGACTCTTGGTCATAAGGTAGACCGAGTTCAAGACAACATTTTCCGCATCTTTGACATTCGAAATACTTCCACAACTTATCAATCAATTGGCTTTCATTTCCTCAATTGCACGATTTATGTCAATTTTCATAAAGCTGGTGATCTTACTCTCAACGGCGAGTATCAAATTTTTGTTTTGGGATATCAGGCTTCTTATTTCCTCCCCATTTCCATATCGTTGTAACAGATCATGCACCCTCTCATCGATGGTCACTATCTTGTCGTGCATCACTCTTTTGTCTGCATAGTATATTATCTCCCGCTCCTCAAGTATTCCCTGCGGATTTAAATTCTGCAAGACAATATGCTGCTCCACAATCTCAGCTATTCTTGTAAATCCTATTTTTCGTAGAAGTTCTCCGCCGGATATGTCGTGTCGTTCGTTTGTTTTAAGAGATCTCGTCTTGGTGATGTCATGCAGGAGTGCGGCTGCAATAACCAGGTCCCTGTTCACTGCTATACCGTTTTTTAGATTGTCTGTTATCGCCAGAGAAACGTGCATTACCTGAATGGAATGCTCAATGATGTTTGGTCGCATGGAATGTTGTACCATGAGTTCATTGCATTCCTCTCTGGAGGGAATTCTATCACTGATATTTTTGGCCATATTTACCTCCAAAATACCCCAGTTGGATCTCTGTCTACTTCTTTCAACAGATTGTCAAAATTAATACTCGGTTCAGCATCAGTATAAGAACGCCACTTACAATTCTTATCGGCACAGTAAAGAGACCATTTCTTTGATTCTTGGTCAAATAGGAAACGGGCAACAGGCATTTCTTTCCAGACAGAAGGATCTAAATGGTATGGCTTGGATTCATAAATAGTGACATTGCTTCCGCTGACTTTGAAATAAATCTTGACCTTCTTGCGGGCATGTTTTGGGACTTTATTGTGACAGTAAGCCAGCAGTTTTACTTCTACGAGTCTCTTAGTGAATTCCGGGAGGGGCATTTGAAAATCTCTTTATCAAAACAAATACAATACGCAGTTATAACCGCCATACAGATTCAAATGCCGTATCTCACAAGTCGGATCGTCCCTCCATCCCCCATCGACTATATAACGGTATTCATAGTTTCCAGGATACAGGCTTGCAACAGTTGACCAGTTTCCTTCTTTATCTTTCTTTAAAGGGTTTGCTTCAGAATTCCAGCCATTAAAAGTTCCAACAACTGCTACTGCCTCTGCTTCCGGTGCGTAATATTTGAAAGTGATCTTCTTCTTGACAATTTTCCCACTCATTTTTTCACCTTAACGCGCCTTATGATCGAATCATGACCAACATCATCTTGAATCGGCACACGGCCTTCAGCGCGTGCGGTTTGTTGGCGGGCAGAATGATGATTTCTCCTGCACGGACGTGATGCGCTTTGCCTGAAATCGTGATCTCTGCCTCGCCATCGAGGACGTGTATTACCGCATCAAACGGGGCGGTGTGCTCGCTCAAACCTTGACCTGCATCGAACGCAAACACAGTCACCGTGCCGGTTTTTGCTTTGAGGATCTCCCGGCTGACGACGGCATCGGCTTGGTAATCGATCAGGGCGACGATTTGGTGCGGGAGCGCCCCCAGTTTGCCAACCGTCCTGGGT
>DASRZZ010000156.1:0-8253 GCA_035685925.1 Syntrophales bacterium
GCCAGAATCCAGGAGGCAGTAGATTCACTTGCCGGTTACGGCCAGATTTTCTACCGCAACTCCTGCGCATCAGGAACAATTCCTCAAATTTCAGCCATCATGGGGCCCACAGCGGGCGGAGCAGTATACTCACCGGCCATGACAGACTGGATCTTCATGACAAAGAATACAAGCTACATGTTTATTACCGGTCCTGAGGTTATCAAAGCCGTAACCGGAGAGATCATCGATTTTGAGGGTCTGGGTGGAGCCATGACACATAACACCAAGAGCGGTGTCGCCCACTTTGCCTGTGAGAGCGATGAAGACAATATCAATCAGATCAAAAGACTTCTTAGCTTCCTGCCTTCCAACAACATGGAAGATCCTCCTTATGTAGATACCGGTGACGACCCGAACCGGCTAGATTATAGCCTCGACACGCTCGTACCGGATTCTCCAAGACAGAATTATGACATGAAGATACTGATAGGTTCACTGTGTGATAACGGTGATTTTATGGAACCCCATATGTATTTCGCCCGGAACATGGTCGTGGCGTTCGGACGTATGGGGGGCCACACAGTCGGCTTCATCGCCAATCAGCCCGCCTGGCTTGCGGGTTGTCTTGACGTGGATGCTTCGGATAAGGCAACAAAATTCATTCGTTTCTGCGATGCCTTCAATATCCCTATGATAACAATCGCCGACGTTCCGGGCTATCTGCCCGGTACCGATCAGGAATGGAGAGGCATCATCCGACACGGCGCTAAACTGCTTTGGTGCTATTCAGAAGCGACTGTTCCAAAGATCACACTGGCAACAAGGAAAGACTACGGCGGGTCATATCTCGCCATGTGCAGCCGTGACCTTGGTGCGGATATGGTTATCGCCTGGCCGACGGCAGAGATGGCCGTCATGGGAGCTGAAGGCGCATGCAACATCATCTTCCGGAATGAGATTAAGGCGGCGGCAGACCCTGCAGCCATGCGGGCGCAGAAAATCAAGGAATACGAGGATGCCTTCTGTAATCCTTACGCGGCTGCAAGCAGGGGCTATGTGGACGCAGTCATTAGACCACATGAGACCCGTCGTTACATAATTCGGGCCCTAGATATGCTGAGGTCAAAGAGAGAAACAAGACCGCCCAAAAAACACGGCAACATTCCAATGTAGGAATAGATTACTTAGAAGAGGAAATGAGCATGGAGTCAATAAATCCGAAAGTAATGGCAGCCATATCAGCAGCGATAGGTGCTTATCTGGAAGAAGAAGCCGCGGCTGTTAAAGTATCAGTAGCAGAAACAGCGACTTCCGCAGCACCATATGCCCCCATTAATATCTGGGCAATTGCCGGGCGGCAGGACGCTATGTTCACGCGCCGCATATGGCAGATGCGGATATACTGAAGGCCTTAAGATGGTGGGTGTGGCGGAGTCTCTAATTTGGTATTTTAGGAAGTCAAAATTTTTAGAACGTAAACAATAACAAAGAATAATATATTGAAAGGGAGTTTGATTATGGCAGAGAAGAAAAAGAAAGCAGCAGCAAATCCTCTTAAAATCACCGATACAACTTTCCGTGATGGTCACCAGTCTTCGCTAGCGACCAGGATGAGAACGGAGGATATGACCCCCGTTGCAGAAAAGATGGATCAAATCGGTTGGTTCAGCATGGAAGTCTGGGGTGGCGCCACCTTTGATGTGCCGACCAGATTTTTGAATGAAGACCCCTGGGACAGGCTGATACAGCTGAGAAAGTTGATGCCCAATACGAAATTGATGATGCTCCTCCGCGGTCAGAATGTCGTTGGCTACAGAAACTATGCTGATGATGTCGTGAGAGAATTCGTTCTGTACACAGCGGAGTGCGGTTTGGACATCTTCCGGGTTTTCGATGCGGTTAATGATACGAGAAACTTCGAAGCGCCCTTCCGGGCCATCAAGGAAGCTGGAAAGCACATTCAGGGTAGCGTCTGCTACTCCCTGACACAGAGGCGTATGGGTGGTGAAGTGTACGATCTCGAGTACTATGTAAAGAAGGCGAAGATCATCGAACAGATGGGGGCGGACTCCTTCTGCATAAAGGATATGGCAGGGTTGATATCCCCGTATGACGCTTATGAACTGGTAAAAGCCCTGAAGGCAACGATCAAGATCCCCGTAGAGCTCCATACGCACTATACCAGCGGCCAGGGTTCAATGGCACTGCTGAAGGCCGCGGAAGCCGGTGTAGATATTGTCGACACGGCGCTGTCTCCTTTTGCACTGCGCTCCTCGCAGCCCGCTATTGAACCGCTCCTCGTTGCTCTCGAAGGCACGGACCGGGAAATTGGCTTGGATCTGAGAAAGATCGTTGATATTGGCAATTATGTGGAAACGATTGCTCCAAAGTACCGTCAGTTCCTTGACACCACAAGAATGGCAGTCATCGATGCCGGTGTGTTGCTCCATCAAGTGCCCGGCGGCATGCAGACGAACCTGGTGGCAAATCTGAGGGAAGCCAATGCGCTCAATCGAATCAATGATGTTTATGACGAATTGCCCCAGACCCGTAAAGAGCTCGGTTATCCTCCTCTGGTCACTCCAACGAGCCAGATAGTGGGAATCCAGGCGGTCATGAATGTCCTCATGGGACGTTACAAGATGATTACCTCTGAAGTTAAAGATTACTGTTACGGTCTCTATGGTGCATCGCCCGCACCGATCGATCCCGAGGTTCAAAAGATGTGTCTCAAGGGTTATAAGCGTGGGGAGACCCCAATGACGAGCCGTGCCGCAGATGCCTTGGAACCAGAAATGGAAAAGGCGAGAGAGGCGACAAAAGATATTGCGAAAAACAAAGGCGATGTCCTCATTTACGCCCTCTACCCGCAGACAGGCTTGAGATTTCTGAAGTGGAAATACGGTAAGGAGCCTGTTCCCAAGGAGGTTATGCCGAAGACTTTGGAGGATGTCAAGAAGGAAGACGACCTTGTCAAGAAGGCCCTGGCGGGAAAGCTTATTGAGAAACCTGAAAAGGTGGCTCCCGAAAAAGGTGCCGGCATCCGGAAATTCAATGTCTTCGTCGATGACAGTTACTACGCAGTAGAAGTAGAAGCGGAAGGCGGCGCCATTATTGCAGCGCCAGTGGTTACGGCGGCCGCCCCACCGCCGAAACCTGCAGCGGCGCCGGCAGCTCCAAGAGCGGCAGCAGCAGCGCCCCCGCCAAGGGCGGCAGCGCCGGCGGCTCCAAAACCGGCGGCAGCAGCAGCACCTGCAGCGAAAGCAGGCGCCGGTTCCATAACAGCACCCATGCCGGGTCTCATTGTTGACGTTACCTGCAAGGTAGGCGACAAGGTAAAGGCGGGGCAGCAGGTCGTTATCCTGGAAGCCATGAAGATGCAGAATCCTCTTACCGCGCCGGTTGACGGAGAGGTGAAGAGTATTCATGTAAAATCCGGTGACTCAGTAGCGGTTGGACAGGTACTGGTGGATATCGGATAAATAGGGAGGTGCAGATGCGTTCCATTTCTTATAACACAGTTAAGAAGAAGGTGAAAACGGCCATTATGGATGCGGCCTTTATTGCCGGAGATGACCTCATGGCGAGTTTCAGGCGCGCCCTGGCGGAAGAAGAATCCCCTCTGGGGAAAGAGATCCTTAACCAGCTTCTCGAAAATGCTGAAATAGCCCAGGATAAGAAGATCCCCCTTTGCCAAGACACGGGGCTGGCAGTCTTCTTCGTCGAGATCGGTGATGAAGTAAAGATTAAAGGTGGGCTTCTCTTTGACGCCTTGAATGAAGCCACAAGAGAGGCTTATGGAGATGCGTATCTTCGGAAATCTGCCTGCAACCCCTTAACCAGGAAAAATACGGGAGATAATACTCCCGCGATTATTCATTGTGATATCGTCAAGGGAGATAAATTAAAAATTGTTTTCTGTGCCAAAGGGGGCGGAAGCGAAAATATGAGCAGGGTTACCATGCTGAGGCCCTCAGATGGCAGGAAAGGTATTGAAGATTTTGTCGTCCAGAGGGTATGGGAAGCTCAGGCTAATCCATGCCCACCTATAATTGTCGGCGTCGGCGTCGGGGGGACATTTGAACGGGCGGCCATCATCGCCAAAAAGGCGCTTCTTGCACCAATCGGGAAAAGAAATAGAGACCCCGAGTTAGCGGATATGGAAGAAAGCATGCTCAGGAAGATCAATGATTTGGGGATTGGTCCGGGAGGCCTGGGAGGAAGAATAACAGCCCTCGATGTAAAAGTAATCATGGAACCCTGTCACATTGCGAGCCTTCCCCTTGCGGTGAACATTAACTGCCACTCAAGCCGGCACGCAGAAATCGACTTTTAAAGGAGGGAGAGACCATTGAAGATACTTAAGCCACCTCTTAAAAGAGAAGACGTAGAAGCCCTTGAAGCAGGAGACAAGGTTCTTATTACAGGAACAATCTATACAGGTAGAGATGCAGCACACAAGAGGCTCGTTGATCTGCTAGACGGTAATAAGCCCCTTCCCTTTGATGTTAATGGAGCGGTAATATTTTACGTGGGGCCAACACCGTCACCGCCCGGGCGTCCCATAGGAGCAGCGGGACCAACGACTAGCTACCGCATGGATGCATATGCCCCCAGGCTCATCGAGAAGGGATTAAGGGGTATGATCGGAAAAGGTCCACGAGATGCGAATGTGAAGGAGGCGATGAAGAAATATGGTTGTGTCTATCTGGGGGCAACCGGAGGGGCAGGAGCCCTAATGGCCCAGGCGGTCAAGAAGGCGGAAGTCATTGCATTCGATGATCTTGGGCCTGAAGCCATCCGCAAGCTTGAGGTAGTGGACTTCCCTGTCATAGTAATTAATGATACGAAAGGGAATGACCTGTATATCGAGAATGTCAAGAAATATAAGAAGGGGTAATTTAGAGAGACACCCTCAATTTATTTTCACAACTTAGACAATTGGATGGTGGAAATATGAAGACAAATGGAGTGGAAACAGTTACACACGATGTCTTGATTTTTGGTACGGGATTAGCCGGGCTCCGGGCAGCCGTGGAGATCGCCCGAAAGTCCAAAGACTCGATTAACGTGGCCCTCGTATCGAAGGTTCAGATACAGCGTCCTCATTCGGTATGTGCTGAAGGAGGTACTGCGGCTGTGATGCGAGAGGAAGACGGAGACAACTTGGAGCTACATGCGTGGGACACCGTCAAAGGCTCTGACTTCCTTGCCGATCAGGATGTAGTTGATCGCTTCGTGGAAACCAGCCCTAAAGAGATCTTGTTGCTGGATCATTGGGGGATGCCATGGTCAAGACGACCTGACGGCAAGATAATGCAGCGTCCTTTCGGAGGACACAGTTTTCCAAGAGCTACAATGGGAGCGGACAAAACGGGCGCCTTTGAGGTGCAGACCCTTTATGACACTTTGATGCAGTACAGTAATTTCGCACGCTACGATGAATTCTTTGCCACCTCGATACTTCATAAAGACGGCGCTTTTGCGGGCATTACAGGGATTGATATGGCAACAGGTAAATTTATGGTCATCAGGGGAAAAGCGATGCTCATAGCCACTGGCGGTCTGGGGACTCTTTACGGATTTACCACCTATTCGCAGACGGTAAGCGGCGATGGCCATGCAATAGCTTACAGAGCCGGCCTGTGCATCGAAGACCCGGAATTCCTCCAGTTTCACCCCACGGGGCTTGTTCCCAGTGGTATTCTCATGACAGAGGCGTGCCGGGGTGAAGGGGGGTACCTGAAGAACAACAAGGGCGAGCGCCTCATGGAAAAGTACGCCGCAAAATTCATGGAACTGGCGCCGCGTGATATCGTTTCACGGTCCATGATTACGGAGATTAAAGAGGGCCGGGGATTTGAAGGACCGGCGGGTCTGGACTATATCCAACTTGACCTGACACATCTGGGAGCACAGAAGATCAATTCGCGGCTCCCCTTAATCCGGGAAGTCTGTATAAAGTATCGTGGTATCGATCCAATCCTTGAGCCCATTCCCGTCAGACCTGTCGCCCACTACAGCATGGGCGGCATTGAGGCGGACATTAATGGTGCCACCAAAATGAAGGGAGTATGGGCCGCTGGCGAAGTAGCCTGCCACTCTATGCACGGCGCCAATCGTCTCGGTTGCAATTCCACTGCGGAATGTCTTGTATGGGGAGGAATTACAGGGGAGGAGATTGCTAAATATGTGAAGAACAATCCGCCCCTGTTGGATGTTCCTATGGAGCAAGTCCGTCTGGAGTACAAGCATATCTATGAAGATCTCCTCCAGAAGAAAGGTGCCGAAAACCTGTATGATATCAAAAGAGAGCTTCGGGAAGCGATGGACAAGTATGCAGGTGTGTACCGGACGGGGGAAGAGATGACAGCAGGTTTGAAAAAGGTCAGGGAACTGAAGGAACGTTATAAGAACATCTCCATTGCAGATAAGGGGATTATATATAATACGAACCTAATGAATTCAATGGAGGTGCAAAATCTTCTCGATCTTGCCGAAATGCTCGTTTATGCCGCACTGACCAGGGAAGAGTCCAGGGGGGGGCATGCTCGATATGATTTCCCGATTCGCGATGATGAGAAGTGGCTCAAGCACACCCTTGTTACCTACAGCGAAACGGGACCGAAACTTTCTTATAAACCGGCAACGATTACAAAATGGAAGCCGGTTGAACGTAAATACTAGGGGGAAGAAAGATGGCAAACAAACAATTCGACAACCATTTGGGAATAGTTGGGTGGCTCGGCGGCGGACGCTGGGGTGTAGAGCGGTATCTGTATATTTTACACCGCCTCACAGGGCTTGGTCTTCTTCTCTTCTTCATGATGCATATTTTTGCCAGCTCTGTCAGGATCTGCGGCCCGGAAAGTTGGGCGGCAGCAATGAAGATCTTGAAAAATCCTGTTTTGAAGCTTGGTGAATTCTGCGTCTTTGTGCTTTTTGCATTCCATGCGCTGAATGGCATCCGGCTTATTTTGATTGAGCTGGGCCTCGCCGTGGGAAAAGCCGAGGAGCCGGTATATCCTTATAAGTCATCTCTTAACAATCAGAGACCCTTGATGGTGATAGCAATGGTACTTGTAGCTATTCTCATCGTTGCCGGAGGGTACAATTCATTCTTTGGAAGTCATTAGGGAGGTAGTCATGAAGGAAACCGCATACTGGACTTGGTTTTTAATTGCAGGAATCGTCATTCTTATCATTGCAGGATTGCATATGGTGGTAATGCATCTGCCCATGTTTGGCGTCTTTAATCCAGAAAGTGGTGCCGTCACGGACTGGGGGAACGTCGCCTTCCGCAGTCAGAATCAGTTCCTTGCCTTTACCTATGTCATCCTGCTGGGTGCGGTATTATACCATGGGTTTTATGGACTAAGGGTGATCGTGTTTGAACTTGGGCCCAAGAAATCCTTTCAGGATGGGTTTACTGTTGTATTGTGGATAGTCGGGCTGGTTCTCTTCGGTATCGGCACGTATGCAGCCATAGCGGCAAAAGCTTTGGAAACAGCTTTATAGGAAGGGTGAGAAAATGGAAAAAGATACTGAGAAAGTAAATAGCATTGCCGTGTATATTCGTCGCTTTGATCCGGAGAAGGATGCAGCTCCCCGGCAGCAGCAATACACACTGCAAGTGGAAAAAGGGATGACGGTCCTTGACGGGCTGCACATGATCAAACAGACACAGGACCCCACCATTAATTTCCGCTTTTCATGCCGCATGGGCGTCTGCGGTTCTTGCGGGATGATGATCAACGGGATACCTGCACTGGCCTGTAACACACAGATTCTTGATGTGACGACTACGGCCTTGACGCTTGCTCCGTTGCCGAACTTCAACCTTATCAGGGACTTGGTGCCTGATCTCCTTCCCATGTTTGGCGTTCTCAAGAGCCTGCAACTACATATCCGGAGAAGCGATGTGGAAGAAATGGAAAAGCCGACTTATGAATATTACCAGACGCCACACCAGCTGGAAGAATTCCTCCAATTCACTTACTGCATAAAGTGCGGTTGCTGCATGGCAGGATGTCCGACTATGGCTACCGACAGGCAGTATCCTGGACCGGCGCCATTAGCCCAGGCATACCGCTACAATGCCGATTCCCGGGACGATGCCGGCGATGCCCGCAGTGACCTCGTTGCCGCAAGCCACGGCATTTTCAGCTGTCACTATGCGGGGGAATGTTCAAAAGTGTGTCCCAAGGGTGTTGATCCCGCGCGGGCCATACAGCTCATGAAAAAGGATCTGGTTCTTAGCTATTTCGGTCT
>DASRZZ010000157.1:0-3773 GCA_035685925.1 Syntrophales bacterium
CCTGTCTCTTGCAAAGGCGGCAAAAAAACATGGCATTAAGGTTTTTTACTACATAAGTCCGCAAGTCTGGGCCTGGAGAAAAGGACGCATCTGGCAAATCAAAAAAACCGTTGATAAAATGGCCGTTATTCTCCCCTTCGAAGCCAGTCTTTATAATGAAGCCGGCGTCGATGCAGAATTTGTCGGTCACCCCCTCTTGGATGTGATCGGGACTAAATACTTGCGAGAGGCGGCGGCGCTGAAATTCGGCCTCAAGGACGGGATAATAACAGTAGGAATTCTGCCCGGAAGCAGGCAGTCCGAAGTTACCAGACTTCTTCCCGAAATGCTCAAGGCAGCGGAGATTATCGAAAAGAGGCTGAAGCATGTTCAATTTGTCCTGCCTCTTGCAGATACACTCGATGTTGCCTTCGTTTCACAAATCATTTCGCAATATCCGATAAAAGTGGAAGTCATTCGCAATGAGGTCTATGATGTTATTGCCTGTGCAGATATTGCCATGGTAGCCTCGGGAACGGCCACCCTCGAAACGGCATTGATGGGGACACCCATGGTAATCATCTATAAGGTATCTGCACCTTCCTATTATGTCGGAAAAATGGTAATAAATATTGATCATATCGGTCTTGTCAATATTGTAGCCGGAAAGACGGTAGTCCCGGAGCTGATTCAGGATGAGGCCAGTCCGGAAAAGATAGCCGCCATAGTCATGGAGATTCTTGCCGACGGCAAGCGGATGGCTGATATCAAGACAGAGCTGGCAAAAATAAGGGGTATGCTGGGGAGCCCGGGCGCTGCCGAAAGGACCGCCCGACTGGCATATGATATGATAAATACTAAATTCGAATAGCAGAAATACAGATTTTGGATTTTATAAAAAGTGGATATTTTTAGGCGCCTCTTACAGCTAGCAAGGCCACACGTACCGAAGTTCATTCTGGCAATGCTTTGTATGTTGGCGGTCGGTGCCACTACATCGGCACTCGCCTTTCTCGTGCAGCCGGCCCTTGACGAGATATTTTTAAAGAAGAACGCGGATATGCTGATATTGATGCCCGTCGCTGTCATTGTCATATACATGATAAAGGGAACCTGCAACTACGGGCAGACGATACTGATGAGCTTTATCGGCCAGCGCATAGTCGCGGACCTGCGGAACAAGCTCTACAGGCAGATGCAGATGCAATCCCTTTCTTTCTTCACCAGGAATCCCACGGGTATCCTCATGTCACGGATCACAAACGATGTCGGCTATGTTCAGGGGGCCGTGTCGGAAGCAGTCACAAGCCTCCTCAAAGACTCTTTTACTCTCATCTGCCTCGTATTTGTCATTTTCTACAGGGATTGGAAATTAGGCATCATCGCCATGTTCGTCTTTCCACTCGCTATCTATCCCATCGCCAAGTTCGGTCAGAAAATGAGGAGCATTGCCAAGCGCACGCAAGTCACGATGGGGAGCCTCACTACACTTCTTCAGGAAACAATATCAGGCACGAGGATTGTCAAGGCCTTCAGCATGGAAGAGTATGAGAATCAGAGGTTCGAGCGGGAAAACGAGCATCTCTTCAAGCTGGCCATGAAGTCTGTATCTGTTAGTGCCGTGTCAAGCCCACTTATGGAATTTCTGGGCGGTATCGGTATTGCTACGATTATCTTCTATGGCGGGTACCAGGTAATAAAGGGCGTCTCCACGCCTGGAACCTTTTTTTCCTTTCTTACAGCACTCATCATGCTCTATGAACCGGTCAAACGGCTGACCAATGTCAATAATACCATACAGCAGGGGATTGCAGGCGCGGAGCGGGTGTTCAGCATCATCGATATAGTGCCCGACATCAAGAATGACATGCGTGCCATAGATCTGCCGAAGATTTCCAAAGGTATCGTCATTGAGAATATCACCTTCCGCTATGAAGAAGCGCCGGTACTAAAAAATATCAATGTCTCCATAAGAGCGGGTGAAGCTGTCGCATTCGTCGGCATGAGTGGCGGGGGCAAAACGACCCTCGTCAATCTGATACCGAGATTTTATGATGTGTCGGAAGGGCGGATCGTGATCGATGGCCATGATATTCGCGACGTGACCATCGAATCTCTGCGCGGGCAGATCGGTATCGTCACCCAGCAGACTATCCTCTTCAATGACACGGTGAGGAACAATATCGCTTACGGCAACATCGAAAAGACGGAAGAGGACATCATACGTGCGGCAAAGGCCGCCAATGCCCATGACTTCATCATGAACCTGCCCGACGGATATGATACGATTATAGGTGAACAGGGTGCGAAACTCTCCGGAGGAGAGAGACAGAGAATTTCCATAGCAAGAGCCCTGCTCAAGGATGCTCCCATACTCATCCTCGACGAGGCAACATCTTCTCTCGACACCGAAGCGGAAATCGAGGTCCAGGATGCTCTCGAAAATCTCATGAAGGGAAGGACAACCCTGATAATAGCTCATCGTCTTTCAACGATCCGCAACGCCCATCGTATAATAGTGCTTGTAAGTGGCGAAATCGTCGAAGAGGGAACCCACGAATCCCTTATGGAAAAGAGGGGCGAATACTACAAATTCTACAATCTGCAGTTTAAAGATGAAAATAGGAACGGCATTGAAAAACTTCGCCAGTAGATTGAGAAAAATCTGGTATGCTGAAACCGCTATATCCAATCTGAACCCGCTGACCCTGATCCTATCTCTCCTCTCTTTACTATACCGTCCGGTTGTAAATTTACGAAACAAAATGTATGATAATGGGATTCTAAAACAAAATAAGCTTTCCTGTAGGGTTGTGAGCATCGGAAATATAACTGTCGGCGGGACAGGAAAGACGCCCACAGTGATTATGCTGGCAAAGTTACTGAAAGAAAGAGGATACAGACCGGCCGTATTGAGCAGAGGATATGGAGGCAGAGGGAAATCCGCAGTAAACATTGTTTCAGACGGTTCAGAGATTCTGATGGGGCACATGGAAGCCGGAGATGAGCCGATTCTCATAGCAAAAGCTGCGGAAGGAATACCCGTTCTTACAGGACCAAAGAGAATTCTCACGGGCAGGTTCGCCATAGAAAATTTTAATGCCGACATCCTGATTCTTGATGATGCCTTTCAGCACAGGGATATATTCAGGGATGTTGACATAGTCATCCTGAACCGGGAACGACCTTTCGGAAACGGTTTCTTGCTCCCCAGGGGGCCCCTTCGGGAATCTCTCGAATCCTTGAAGCGCGCTCATTTCCTCATATGGAAAGACAGCACCGGAGAAGGCCGGTATCCGAAATACCAGGAACAGTGCATAGGATTGTACCTCCCTGTCCTTTCGGTGTATCTCAGACCGAAAGATATCATTCGCGGCGAAGCCGGAGAGATTTATCCCCTGGATCTCATTAAGGGGAAAAAAGTTTGCGCTTTCGCAGGAATCGCATCACCAGAAGCATTCAATAGATCTCTAGAATCGTTAGGTGTGATTGTGAAAAGCTTCAGCGAATTTCCCGATCATTACCGGTTTGTTGAGGCGGATATTTCAGCCATTCGGAAGAGATACATAGATTCTGCGTCGGAGATCATTATGACCACGGAAAAGGACGGCGTGCGTCTGGCCGATTTCCCTGATTTCTTGAAAGATGTCTTTATCTTGAGGATGGAGATGGAAATGTATCCCTCCCGGGAGGAATTTGAAGCACCAATTCTCGAGAAACTGAAATGAAAAAATCAGCAACGGCAGACATTATACTTAAATGTTTCAGCCCCATTCCCCGGAAGATCAGGATAG
>DASRZZ010000158.1:0-19204 GCA_035685925.1 Syntrophales bacterium
ATGGATGGGTGGGCATTTTTGACCATTTTTTCACCAGTTAAACCCGATCGAAAAATAGGCCATTTGAGATGGAGAAGAATAATTTAAAAAAGTTCACGGTGCGAACCGTGAAGTAACTTTCAATAACCGTAACATATGCAATAAATAAGATCAATGCTGGAATTGCTCCGGATAAAAGGAAGAAGAAAAGGTAACGTGCTTACATCATGGAGTATTGTATGAGACAGAATTGCAGGAAAGTGCCGATATGAGGCCTCCAAGGAGAATGTTGTATCTCCTAGGAGGCTATGAGATTTGAACTAATGGCAGATCCGTACTTATTTTAGCCAACCTCAGACCTCAAAAGGAATCTTTTGTTGTAATTAAACAAAGAAAGAGAGGGGAGAGATGAAGAAAGTAATGATAGCAGTCATCGTGTGCGTAGCGATGGTTTCGCTTGCCTACGGACAGGATGTCAAAGACATCACATCTGGGACAAAGGAGGGAGCGACAGGAGTCGCCAAGGAACAGGCAACACTAGTTGCCGATGATGCAGCAATAACGGCGGAAGTAAAGGCCCAACTGCTACAGATACCTTGGTTTAGGAATCATGGTGTAGAAGTGAGTACGATAGATGGAGAGGTGACCCTGAATGGAGATGTAGCGCTCGAGAACACAAAATGGTTGGCGAGCAGGGCTGCCAAGTCGGTGAAAGGCGTCAAATCCGTTGACAATCAGATTGGAGTACATGGACCCTGATTAATCCCACCGTCCCGACAAAGATGGTAGCGCCTTAAGAGGAACAAGTCATGGTCGTAGTTTGTGATATCTGTAAGAAAGAAGTCAAACTCATCATTTTCGGTAACGGGCTTGTGGGAGTATGTTGCGATAAGGTTTTGTATAACTCTGCAGATAAGTCACAATTTGACATGAAGCCGGATAAGAAAAAAGACGTTTCATGTGCTCGTTCCACCAAGAAGTTTAAACACTAGCGAAACACACTGACGATTTTATTACAGAAAGGCAGGGTCAAATGGCTCTGCCTCTTCATTTTCAGCAATACCTATTATGGATTGCAATCTAGCATAGAAGGTCAAAATTGAAAAAACAAGAAGAGGAAGGAAGAGATAAAAAGATGGTTGTTTAGTTCACCAGCGCAATATCAACCAACACGACGAGAAAGAAGAAAAGCTTGGAGCTTTTTAAGTAACAGGGGGTTACGGCTATAAGAAACGCCGCCCGCGCCAGCCATGCCCATTCATTTATTCTGGCATCAAAATGGTACCCGATCACTTCCGGACCATATACCGTCGCAATACGTATAGCTGTAGTCAGCATAAAGAAAGCGGCAAAAAAATGAAAATGCTTCCATCCACCATATTATGATCTTTCAATTTCAATAAGACCTGTTATCAGCTGGCAGATAAACCCGCCAATTAACCACGCGGCGAGAATAGGGTACGCATCGTGTCCCAACTTTTCCCGTAACCAGCGCATAAAAAGTAAAACAAACCACGATCAATGCGCCCGAACCGCAGGAACCAGGGTTCGCAAAACAATATTCTTGTAAAATCGTCAATTCTCCTTTCAATAGTTTGGATTCAATTTACCGGCTCATCTGAGCAGGTCTTTGATCACTTTGGGATATTCGGGAGCTTCCGGCATAAAAATAACTTCGGGATCAACAAATTCCCGTAACACAAAAAGTTCTTTGTACGTTGGGTACGGCGTTTGCCCTTTTACTCTACTCGTGTTCAGATTGAAGCTGCAGTTTCCCTGGATTTTTTCGATGGAAACACCGGGGTGATACGATTCCAGGTACATGATCCCGTTTTCGTCAAATCGGAATACGCCCATGTTGGTGACGACCGTCTCAGGCCCGCATTCTGCGAAAGGATTGCCCGCCAAAGCCTCCTTCTTCGGCATCCACTTTCTGGTCTTGTATTCCCAGCACCACCATCCGGGAGTCGTGGTATACTCATTCCTCTCCATAAAGCGTCTTTTTTCCTGAAGGATGATAAAAACCGTCCTCTTGGCCATAGTACCGATATCAGAGTTGCCCCCGCTTCCCGTAAGACGATGAACAGGCTTGAAATAATTCCCGCCGATGTATGTAACATTCACTCCGCCGTACTGGTCAATGGCGGCCCCTCCCAGGAACCCCAGTGTTACGTAGCCACGCTGAAGATAATAGGCAAACGTATCCACCAGACCTCCCAGCGCCGAAGCCATATAACTGGCCCTCATGTCGCAGACGCTCATGGGGGTGTGCATGGTTTTCCCATCGCAGATGCCTGCCTCGTAAATCAAAGCCGCATGGGGAGCACTCAGCAGATTAGCGGTCATAATGCCAACCATGGGCAGCCCGGTGCCGGCAAAAACAACGTCATCATCCCGGACTTCGTGGGAACAGGCGATGGCCATCAATTCAGGCAAAGCGAATTCCCCGTTTTTCGCGGGCTCATCGGGAATCTTGTCAATCAAGGTGATCATTTCTTCGATCGATTTGCTCATACGTCCCTCCTCCT
Organism: Syntrophales bacterium; assembly: GCA_035685925.1. Lineage (GTDB taxonomy): Bacteria > Desulfobacterota > Syntrophia > Syntrophales > UBA2185 > Fen-1135. The sequence continues at coordinate 2,508 of DASRZZ010000158.1, forward strand.
TTTAAAATCCGCCTTTCATAACCGATAAAGGCATCTTCATGGCCGGCGAGGGCCTTTTGCCCCTGACCAGCTTGGTGCTGTAACCCAACTTTTCATCGGCCCGAAGGTCATCCAGGCGTTTTGTGCCAACCTTGTCCAAAAAGGCATCCCAGTCTTTCGGCCCGAAAACCCATTCATCCAGCCATTTCAACTGTTCTTCCCTGTTCCGGGAGGTCCCGTTCATCGCCTGCAGGAATTTTGCATCATAGTCATAGTAATAAGGCGTCCCGCTCGGATAAGCGCCGTACGGCACCTGAACGATGCAATCCACAACGAAATAAGGAATCTGGTTGGACTCCGGATTTTTTCTCAGCTCCGCTTCGGAAACAATTTCCTCGCAGGTGAGAATGACTTTGTCGCTCGCGAAAGCCATTTCTTTGTCCAGCGTCCCGATGCCTCGCCATCGGGCCGTGCCTTTTTCTCCGGCCTGTGCCACATGAAGGATAGCCAATTCAGGTCTGACTGCCGGAAGCAGATATACGGCTCCTTCTTTAAAAAACGGATCTTCAAATGATTCAAATTTTTTTAAAGCGATCCTGGGATTTTTGGAGTCCCTCAGCCCCGCTTTTCCGAGAGAATCGTAATCGGAATTATAGAGGTCGGAACCCGGGGGCGCATAGTAAGGCATGAATGGAAGCCCGATGGCACCGGCAAGGAAACGAGTGGCCATTGCGCCGTGAGCGTATTCCTCTACAATCAGACTGCCTTCTTTGTATCGGTTGCAAGAACCGATATCGAGTTTACCGGCCATTTCGGCCCATCCCGTCCAAGCTGTTTCATGCACTTTCATCCTTTCCGCAGCATTCAGAAGCCATGAGGTCAAGCATCCGTGCGGATCGATATTGTAAATTCCGGAAAAACCCTGTCTGATGGATTCCCATATCCATGCCACGGGGTTCCGGTTCATTGCCGTAAAACCGCCAGTACAAAGCATGATGTTATCATGCATGTATTTTTTCACGGCCTCCTGGAGCGTGAGAATCTCCGCCCTTTTTGCTTTTACATGCCTTTTATTCATTGCCGTTCCTCTCCCTTCCTGTCTGATTTAAACAGCCTAACTGATCCTCAAAGACTCGATCTTGCTTATTATTGTTTTCAGCGATGAACCCGGACCGAAAACTTCGGCTATACCCGCCTTTTTTAATTTCTTCACATCATCCGGCGGAACCGTGCCTCCGAATACCACTTTGATATCTTCAGCCTTTTCTTTTCTCAGCAATTTCACTACCTCCGGCGCCAGAATCATGTGATTTCCCGAAAGAGAGCTCAGGCCGATTACGTCCACATCTTCCTGTAATGCGGACCTCACGATATTTACCGGCATTTGATTGCCGCCGTAAATCACTTCCATTCCTGCGTCACGCAATGCCCTGGCCACAACCATGCTGCCTCTCCAGTGGGCATCCATTCCGAGGCGAACCATCAATATGCGAATCCTTCGATTTTCCATATTATCTCTCCATAAATTAATTGAATGTGATTAAAATAGAGGCGGCTCCCACACTCCGTAAACACGCTTCAGTGTCTGAGATATTTCACCTTCTGTAATAAGGTTTTTAACTTCCCCCACGATCAACTCCATCAGATTTTCATCCTTTTCACAGCTGTGGGCGATGGCATCCAGGGATTTCTGCACTTTCCGAGAATCCCTTTCCTTCCGGATCTGTTTCAGCTTCTTATTTTGCACCTTCAGGGTTTCCGGTGAAGAGAAGAGCTCAATGGGAAGGACTTCGTTCTCGATCTGGAAGCGATTTACGCCGACGATGGGCATGTCACCCGACTCAATATCCCTTTGATATTTGTAGGCCGCTGCCGCAATCTCTCCATGAATCCAGCCGGTCTCGACGGCCTTCACCAGACCTCCTTTTGTATCGATATCATCGAGAATTTTGATAACCTCTGTTTCCATCCTGCTTGTCAGCGATTCCAGGTAATAGGATCCTCCCAGCGGATCGATGGTGTTGGTCACGCCGGTTTCATTTTGGAGGATCTGCTGTGTCCGTAGCGCCGTAACCGAGGACAGTTCCGTCGGAGTACATAATGCCTCGTCATAGGCATCCACATGGACGGATTGAGCCCCTCCCAGAACAGCCGCAAGCGCATGATAGGCCGATCGAGCGATATTATTGAGAGGCTGCTGGGCGGTCAGGGCGACTCCGGCCGTCTGAACATGAAACCGGAACATGAGAGATCTCGGATCTTCCGCATGCAAGCGCGTCTTCATGATATTGTAGTAAACCCGTCTCGCGGCCCGGTACTTTGCAATCTCCTCAAAAAAATCATTGTGAGCCGACAGGAAGAAACTGAGCCGATTGGCGAAGCTGTCAATAGGCAATCCCCTTCTCAACATTTCCTCGGAACAGGCAATGGCATGGGCGACAACAAAAGCAATTTCTTGCGGAGCCGTGCAACCGGCTTCACGATAATTGTATCCGGCAAAGCTGATAGGATTCCATTTGGGGGCATGCCGAGTGCAGAATTCAATGGCATCGCAGCTGACCTTAAAAGAGGCCTTGGGCGGTAAAACGCCCGGAGCAATGGTGATGGCAGTTTCCATCAGAAAATCGTTTTGGCTTGTCCCCGCCAAACTCGTGAATGGAATTCCACGGTCTTTGGCATTGGCAAAATACATCGATTGTACGGAGATATTGCAAATGGGCTGACAGGTCACAAGGGACACGCTGACTTCATCAATGGGGATACCGTCAAAGAGGACACGAATATCCTCTATGGTGTCGATCGCTACACCGCCCCTGCCCACATCCGCGTGAACATCTTTGTCATCGCTTCCGTAGCCGCGCAGTGTGGGGTAATCGAAAACCCCGTTGATTCCAGTGGCGCCCTGCTTCAAAAGAAATTTATACCGTTTATTCGTCTCCTCGGGGGGACCAAAGCCGGCAAGCTGCCGATGGGTCCATGTCCGCCCTCGATACATCGTGGGATGGACTCCGCGAATAAAGGGGCCTTCTCCCGGATAACCCAGGTCCTGCAAATAATCCAGGTTGGCCACATCGTTTGGCGTATAGAGAGGTTTGACTTCAAATCCGGACAGCGTTTCGTATTTCTTTTTAAGCTGCCTCTGACACGCATATTTATTTTTTTCCCATTCTGCAGTTTTACTGCTGACCTCCTTAATCTTCGCTGGATCAAAGATTCCTGTTTTCACTTGCACCTCCTTGCAAATTATTTCCGGTTCTCCTCTTGCACCCATCGTGCCACACGAAAACGTGCGTTCTTTGATTCCTCATTAACTTAGTAAGGATTTGTATTTTAGCTTTGTATAGCGTGGTTTGGAGAGGGTTGTGAATGAGAGTGGGATGGCCTTGGAACGTGAAATATTATTCACAAAATGTGAAAAATGTTCACATCATGTGAAAATAATTTACTCAGAAATAGTGAGCCTTGTTCTTGTTTATTAAATAACGTAAGGCAAAACGGTCCAAATTCAAGAGCCTTGCCGCTTCTGTTTTATTTCCTTTCGCTTTGAGAAGAGCCTGCTTGATTAATTTCGTCTGTAAGGCAAGGGCGAGTTCCTTGAGATCGATTCCGGAATCGGGCAATTCCACTTCATTGATTCTAACCTGGGGTTCCGGACAGCTCTCCTCTATAATTTCACGAGGAAGGTTTTTGACGGATATTACTTCCGGGCCGTCAATAATCATAATCCGTTCAATGGTGTTTCTCAACTCCCGGACATTGCCCGGCCACGAATAGTTGATCATGGCATTCGCGGCATCTTCGTCGATGCCTTGCACTTTTTTTCTATAATCCTGATTGAGGATTTCAATGAAGTGTTTCGCAATCAGAATGATGTCTTCTTTCCGTTCTCGCAGAGGAGGAAGACAAATACTGAGGACGTTTAACCGGTAATACAAATCTTCCCGGAATTTATTCAGGCGGACATAATCGCGCAAGTTATGATTCGTCGAAGCAATGATCCGCGCATTGACCTGTATGGTCTGGTACCCTCCCAAGCGCCGGAATTTCTTCTCCTGCAAGACATTCAATAATTTGGATTGCATAGCGAGATCCATATCGCCGATTTCATCGAGAAACAACGTGCCCCCATCCGACTGCTCAAAAAGGCCTTTTCGGGTTCGCTTCGCATCTGTGAATGCCCCTTGTTCATAACCGAACAGTTCGCTTTCAAGAAGCGAATAGGGGATTGCCGAACAATTGATTTCTATGAAGGGCCCATTTAATCTCGGGCTGCTGTAATGAATGGCCTTGGCGACGAGTTCTTTTCCTGTTCCACTTTCACCCTGGATCAATACGGTTGATGAGCCGCTCTGCGATACTTTCGTGATCATATTCTGTACAGCTTGAATCTCTTTGCTATTCCCGATGATCCTATTAGTCTCGTAAAGGGATTTGGCCTTCTTTCTGAACTCGTTCACCTCTTTTTGCAATTTTTGCGTCTCCAGCGCGAGCTTTATGATCGTGGAGATGTGTTTTGATTTGAAGGGCTTGTTGATATAATCGAAGGCACCCAATTTCATTGCGGCAACAGCATTTTCAATGGTTCCGTATCCGGTCATCATAATGACGATGGAATCGGGATTGGACGTCTTTATCTGTTTGAGAACATCGATTCCATTCGAATCCGGCAATTTCAGGTCCAATAGGATCAGGTCCGCGTTTTCTTTTTTCAGGACGTCCAAGCCTTCTTTTCCCGTTTTCGCCGCAAACGCTTTATACCCTTCGTCTTTGAGCGCTAATTTAAGGGAATCCCGGATCAGTTTCTGATCATCAATGATGAGTATTGTTTTCAAAATCATGCACTCCAATTCATAAGCCAGCTAAATCTTCCGAAACATTTGGGCGTCTGCAAGGCAGAATAATCGTAAATTCACTTCCCTTGTCTTCTTCGGACTCAACGTGGATAAACCCGTTATGCTCCTTGATGATACTGTGGGTTATGGAAAGTCCCAAACCCGTTCCTTCATTATTCGTTGTAAAAAATGGATCGAAGATGCGATTCTTATTCTCATTTGAGATACCGGTACCCGTATCGCTAATTACGATTTTAACGGCACCGTCGCTGTCAACTCCATCCTTGTAATTCAAAGCTCTGATAATCAATTTGCCGCCGTTAGGCATGGCATTGATGGCATTTATGACGATGTTTAGCAATCCCTGTCTTATTCTTTCCTGATCCAGAAATAAACAATTAAGATCATCCGAAACCTCAATGATCAGTTTAATTTTTTTATGGTTGCACTGTTCTTTTATAAGGTAAAAAATGCTCGTTATAATAGTCTTCAGATCCACGAGGTCAAAATTCAACTCTCTGGGCCTTGCAAAGGTCAAAAGGTCCGAAATCAGCTTTTCAAGCCTTTCTATCTCGCCGTTGGCGTCATTAATCAAATTCAGCTCCGTTTTGGAACGTTCTTTCCTGCTCAGAATATCCAAAACCACCCCAATTCCCGTGAGCGGGTTGCGTATTTCATGGGCAATGCCCGCTGCAAGTTCTCCGATGGAGATTAGCCTATTCACTCGTTGCAAATATTGATCCCTCTTTTTTTCGTTGGTGATATCCTGGACCAGGAACGTGAAACCGATCAGGTTGCCTGTCTCATTGGTAATGTGGGAGGTGCTTATATTTAGAATCGTCTCGTCCTGCTCTTTTGTTTTGGAGGTAAATTCCCAACCTTTGATATTGATGTGTTCCGCAATAATTTTTTTTGAGTTTGTGATCCATTCGGATGAATCAAATATATCCCAGATGAATTTACCCAATACATCCTCTTTTTTAATACGAAACGTTTCCTCGATAGCCGGATTTAAAGAGGTAATTCGCCCTAAAATATCGACCGTTAAGATTCCGTTAATGGAGCTCTTTAAGACATTTTCCGAAAATTTCTTCTCATTCATCACATCTTGCAGCAGCTTGGAATTTTCAATGATGATGCTTGCATAGTTGGCAAGAATCGAGAGAGATTCGAACTCGTTATCATTGATTTCCGGTTCATCATATTTTTTGTCCACCCCTAAAATACCGATGACATCTCCTTTGATCTTCAACGGCACATAGAGGGTACAACCACGCCCCATTCTGTTTGTAACCCTCTTGTCAATTTCGGTCAAACCTGGATCAGAATTGAAGTTCTTTACCAGAATCGGCTCGCCGGTCATGGCTACCTTCGTTTCGATGCAGTCATGTGTTGTTAAATTAAATGGCCTCTCCATGACGAACTTCTCCAAATGAGGAGAAAAACCCGTTATGTACTTGCATTCCAGGTATTTGGTTACTTTATTGACGAGATATACAGAACACCGGTTGAAATTTAAGTCTTTCTTGACAGTTTGCACGATGGATTCCAGCACCTTATCTGTTGTGGTCGGCTCCGTCAGAAGGGTGCTTATCCTGTAGACGTGAGACAAAATTTGATTATCTCTGTCGCTGTTCATGGGTTTTCACTACAACTCCATTTAATTCCTGAGCTTTTTTGCCAACAAAATATGTTAACCTCTAGTACAAACTGGACAGGCGTGATCATGACTAATAAGACGAGTCGCAAAACGTGTTCCATTAGAGTGATCATTTTTTTAAAGACCTCCCAAACACAATAATTCTATTAGGAATTAGTCAAGCAGCAAATAGCATTTTTTAAGCAAAATGGTTTATGTGCTTTTCCCCTCGATTTATCTTGCGGATTTTCTCCAATATTCTTCATCCGAGAACAGGAAAAGGAGGTTGCCCATATTGTGTTACGAGTATTACGCTCACAAAACCCACGGGCTCACCATGGTCTCTTATGCCAATTGCTTAACGTTTCCTCCGAGACATCATATAGTTTGCGCTAATGCTGGATTAAAGGGCACGCGATGATTACAGAGCACCCAGACAATCCGAAAATATTTATTTATACAGGCGATCCTTGCCTGACGTTTCGTGAGCCTGTTCTTTTGCCGGCTCATCAGATGATTCACGAATGCCCGGAACACACTGTTCCTTTTTTCAAGCATAAAAGAAACCCGGTCTCCCGCTTTTCGAAGCAAACTCCTCCCACGATGGGATATGGATGTCTTCCCCTTGAATTTTCCAGACTCATCAGGGATGGGATCACTTCCGGCCAGTTTGACCAACGATGCAGGACTATCATACACAGCAGCATCCCCCATGAATCCCAGAACCAGGGCATTTGCCGTGGCATTCGTTCCCCATATGGAGTCCAGATACTGTTTGTATTCACTTTTCTCATAGGAGTCCACCAAAGCCTGCTTCGCGGTTTCCTGCTGCCTCTCATATATCTCCAGGCGATCCAGACAGTTTATAACCCGGTGACACATGGCCTGGCGGCCCGCTCTGAGACCAGGGGCGTCACCCCGCTGCAGCATCTCGTGAAGACGCCGAATACGGGAAGTCACGAGCCGTTTACCGGAAAACTGACTGCGGACATGCTTTTCAAAATGCCCCCAATCTCTTTTCGACGCTTCCCGGAAGTGAGCGAGTGCGCGAATACAGGCCCTGCCAGTCATGCACAGTGGATTTGGAAAGATATCCACAAACTCCAGAAGGGTTGTCTCCAGATAACTGCCAATCCGATTCTTCTCTCTGACAATATCTTTCTCCCGGTCCATGTACTCCCGGGCATAAACCCGGATCGTCGCCCAATAGTCTGCCGGTATCTGCGTCCGGGTGATCGACCCGTCGCATGCCAGCTCCCCTATCAACCTCGCATCCAGGGGATCCGTCTTCCCTTTATTCAAACGGTTCACTTCGCGGCTCCGGGCAACAACCAGTGGATGGATCAATACATACGACTGATTATGATCTTCAAAAAACTGGCCCAGAACCATCCAGTAATGACCCGTTGGTTCCAGGGCAAAAACTGCCTTCCCATTCCCCTTGATTTCTCTCTTCACACGATTCAGCAGATCATTATATCCGGCAAGGGAGCCTTCTACCTCAAAACGACAGATCAGCGTTTTGTTTATGCCCATCAAGGCACAGGAAAGCTTCTCTTTGCCAATGTCAATACCAATCACCCAGGAAGCTTTATCCAAAACGGTTTCTCTCATTTGTCCTTTTACTTTTTTGCTGAAATTTGCTACTTTCTTCATGCGTCCTCCTTTATGTGTATATAGTTTTGTTATCGCTAACTTCTCTATATCACATCTCAGAGGATGCTTTTTTATTCCTAAGATAAAACCCCGCTTCTCTCCGAAAACCGGGTTCATTGAATATTTATCGCACTCTCTAACCTTTTTAAAGATTCTAAACAAAAATCAAATCTTAAAAAAACGACAGCTAGTTTTCTATATTCAGCCCATAATATAATGTCAAGTAATATGGTGGGCCAAAAGGATAATGTATTGGGGATGGTTGGCATCAGTCGAGATGGGCAGGGAGTGCTCTTATTGATTAGCGGTTGAAAGCTTGAATGGAGAAGCAGAGATCACGTCTATTGATAGCAGGAAGCGGTAAATAGGGGATGTTGAGTTCACCTACCTATACGTAACATAATCTGATTTCGCGATTGAGAATATCGAAAGATATTACGATAAATTTCGCAAAGTCAAACTACTGAGAATTCAATAACGAGAAAACCCCGCCAAGAGCGGGGCTTTCTCCCCTGATTATCCTTTAATATAAACTGCTTAGAATTAGCTGGCGGAGAGAGGGGGATTCGAACCCCCGGTACACCTTTTAAGGGCATACATTCGCTTAGCAGGCGAACCCATTCGGCCTCTCTGGCATCTCTCCACGTAGGCCGATCTATCATCCCATTAAGTCTGCCGTGAACCCTTTTCTCAAAGGGCAGGGATTTTTACTTTTATTCTGGCGGAGGGAACAGGATTCGAACCTGTGAACCTTTCGGTTAACGGTTTTCAAGACCGCCGCCATCGACCACTCGGCCACCCCTCCTTGATGACATTACTTTAATAGTTTAAAATTATGCTAACCCTGCGCGGGAATCCTGTCAATTCCTTTCATGTACGACCGAAGAGCCTCCGGCACGTTTACGCTTCCATCGGCCTGCTGAAAATTTTCCAGAACAGCCACTACAGTTCTTCCAACGGCAAGCCCGGATCCATTAAGGGTGTGTACAAGCTCTACCTTGCCGCTCCCTTCACGCCGGAATCTTATAGACGCCCGCCGGGCTTGAAAATCTTCAAAATCACTGCAGGAGGAGATCTCTCTGTATGTATTCTGCCCGGGAAGCCATACCTCAAGGTCGTAGGTCTTGGCGGAAGAGAACCCCAGATCCGCCGTACAGAGGCTGACCGTCCGGAAATGGATGTTTAACCTCTTCAAGACTTCCTCCGCGTTGAGGGTCAATTTTTCGAGCTCATCGTACGATGTTTCAGGTGTGGTAAACTTTACTAGCTCCACTTTGTTGAACTGGTGCTGCCTGATGAGTCCCCGCGTATCCTTTCCATATGAACCTGCCTCCGAGCGAAAACACGGCGAATACGCCACATAATAGATCGGAAGATCCCGCTCATGCAGTATCTCGTCACGGTGGATGTTGGTCACAGGCACTTCTGCCGTGGGAATGAGGTAATAGTCGAACTTCTCGATCTTGAAAAGATCCTCCGCAAATTTCGGGAGCTGGCCTGTTCCCGTCATGCTCTCGCTGTTTACCATAAATGGCGTCAGGACCTCCGTATAACGGTGTTCCGATGTATGCAGGTCAAGCATAAAATTAATGATTGCCCGCTCAAGCATTGCGCCCCATGAGCGGTATAGCGTAAATCGCGCACCCGTAATCTTCGCACCTGTCGCAAAATCGAGGATGTTCAGATCCTCACCGATTTCCCAGTGTGGCTTCGGCATGAAGGCAAACTTGGGCTTTTCCCCCCAGACCCTGACCACTGGATTGTCCTCCGAACTAGTCCCGTAGGCAACCGACTCATGGGGCACATTGGGGATGACCATCAGGATGTCTCCCAGATCTGCCTCTATTTTCTTCAGGGACTCGTCGAGTTCTTTAATACGATTGGAGACCTCGCTCATCCTCGCAATCAGCGTTGAGACGTCTTCCTTTTTTTTCTTCTTTTCTCCTATCTCCTTCGAGGCGGTATTCCTTTCGTTCCGCAAGGTCTCTACTTCCTGAAGAACCATCCGCCTCTTTTCATCCAGCGAGGCAAAGGCTTCCAGGTTTATATCCTGACCTCTCTCAAGCATTTTTTTTCTAACGAAATCAATATTCTGTCGCAAAAATTTTATATCGAGCATAATCAGACCTTCCCTCTGGGATTGCACTTTAAAAAAGAAATTTCCCGTATCACTTCAAAAACCAGCAGTCAATATCTTTTATCCCCTTATAGGCTTCATTTATCCGTTATCCTTTATTTTTGATGCTACCAGCTTCTTCTTGACAACATCAATAATCATCGTCATTTCTGCGCATTTGGTTAAACGGGCTGTTGTGAAGAATGTCGCCATACCCGCAACTACGCATACCGTCAGGTATAAGAGCCTCTCGTTCAAGGGCCCTTCATTCCTCCAGGGAAGGACAGTTTCAATGACCATGATAACGCCACACATCGCGAGCGATGAAAGAAATATGTTGAAAATAAAATGATAGAACTGCTGATCTAAGAAAGCGCCGATCTTCCTTCTCAGAATAAGTGAGAGCATGACAACATTGGCGGCTGCGGCGATGGAGGTCGCCAGTGCAAGGCCGCTATGCTTGAGGGGATACATGAGAACAACGCTACAGAGGCCATTGACGATAAATGCAACAATAGCTGCCACCATTGGAGTTTTTGCATCCTGCAGTGAATAAAAAGCCGAAACGATCACCCTGATCACCGAAAAGGCCCACAGACCGACAGCGTAGCAGAGGAGGGCCTGAGCAGTCAGAAGGGTTGACTGAATATGAAAAGCACCTCTCTGAAAAAGTACCGAGATGATCGGAACCCGGAGCACTATGAGTGCAACCATTGCCGGTATGGTGACAAAGAGTATTAGCCTGAGAGAAAAATTGATTGTTCCCTTTAATTCATGAAAGTCGCCCTTCGCCACCTGCTCCGAAAAGCTTGGGAGTGCCGCCGTCCCCACCGCAATGGCAAATACGCCGAGGGGAAGCTCCACTACCCGGTCTGCATAGTAAAGGTAGGAAACGCTCCCGGAGGGAAGCAGGGAGGCAAGAATGGTGGCGATGAAGATGTTGATCTGATAGATCGACGCGCCAAAAACCGCGGGCAGCATGAGGCGGCCTATTTTCTTAAGGCCCGGATGCCTGAAGTCAAAATTGGGCTTCAGTTTCAATCCGAATTTAACCAGAAAAGGCCACTGCATTGCGAGTTGCAAAACGCCCCCGATTATGACCCCTACGGCAAGTGCTGTAATCGGTTCCGGGAAAAAGTCCCGAAGCAGCAGCACCGCCAGGATCATGCAGATATTAAGGATCACAGGTGACAGGGCGGGCGCAGCGAAGTGACGCAAGGAATTGAGGATGCCCATGCAAAGCGCCACAAGAGCGATGAATAAGATGTAAGGAAACATCAGACGATTGAGAAAAATCGTCAGATGATAGTGGTCGGGACGATCGATATACCATCCGGGCGCCATGATCGTCACAATAAATGGCGAAAAAATAATGCCCGCAATAGTTACAAGGACAAGGATGATCGAAAGAACTGTAAAAGCTACATTGGCCAGTTCATAGGCTTCGGCCTTTGTCTTCTTGTTGAGGTATTCCGTAAAGACAGGCACGAAGGAGACAGTCAGTGATCCTTCCCCCAGAAGCCGCCTAAGCATGTTGGGAATCCGGAAGGCAACAAAAAAGGCATCCGTTGTAAGAGCGGCGCCGAAAAAAGCGGCGACGACCATATCCCTGAGAAAGCCGGATATGCGGGAAAGCAATGTTGCGAGACCGATCACCCCTGCTGCCCGGGCTACTTTTCTATTTTCCGTGCCTTTTTTTTGACCTTCTTCCATACCCTGAGCCGGCAAAAGCAAACCCTCATGACCACCACAATTCTAACTGGCGGTGGCTCATGAAATCAAAGTCTCGATGTCTTTCCTTCCAATGCCTTCTATTGAAACCGATTTCTTTTTTGACTTATGGCCGCCTAGAATTTTTACCTGTTTTTTTTTGATCCCGAGGATATCAGATAGAAACCTGATACATTCCGCATTCGCTTGCCCCTCCACAGGTGCCGCCGTTAATTTAAGCTTTAACGCATCGCCCTGAACGCCCGCAACCTCGCATTTGGCTGATCGTGGCACAACATGAACCTGGAGAATGATTCCGCGTTCCGTTTCCCTTATATCAATCATGTTAACCCGAGAACCCGCCTGTGCGTAACGTCACTTTAGGCTCATCGCCAATTCAATCATGCTTTTGATGAGAAATTCATCCAAGAAATAAATCGCGAGAATGACGATTATCGGCGATACGTCAATGCCCATGCGGCCGAAGGGCAACCATCTCCGAACCGGTGCAAGGACCGGCTCTGTCACACGATACAAAAACTGAACGATCTGATTGTACGGATCAGGATTTACCCACGAGACGATAGCCCTGGCAATGATAATCCATATATAGATGGAGAGTGCGACATGGATGATCTTTGCCACTGCCATGATAAAGTTTCCCAGCACAAACATATGAACTCCTTTGGACAATCAAAATTTATGATTTCTTTATCATCTCCGTATCAGGCAATGACTGAACAAATGATTGGAGCGCACTGTTAAACGCCTCCGCATTTTCCAGCATCGCCATATGGCCGGCATTCTCAATCATCGACAACTGCGCGCCGGGAATGTTATCTTTCAAAAATCGTGACAAGGCGGGCGGCGTCATCTTGTCATCAGCGCCACACATAACCAGTGTCGGCTTTCCAATACTTGAGACTTCATTTACAATGTCGAGTCTGTCACAGGCAAAAAGGTCGCCGTAAAGGATTTCAGGATTGGCACGCGACAATCCCTCAATAACCGTTCGCGACAGGCGTTCTCTATTTTCCTTGGTAACAGAAAACTTGGCGGCTAAAGCGATAATAGAATCGGGATCAGTTTTCAGCCCTTCGAGAATCATTGGATTCACGGGCATTCTGGCTCCACCACCCACAGGGACAATGGCGGAGAGCATCTCTCCGTATTTTATAGCAAACACGAGGCTTATAGCTGCACCCAGTGAGTGGCCTACCAAAACCGGCTTCTCCAAGGCAAGTGCATAGATGAACCTTCTTACCCATTCAACATACTGTGATACGTCCTGTTCGCCTCGACCTCCAGACAATCCATGACCCGGCAGGTCAACTGCCGCGACATTGAACTCATCCTTCAATCTCAAATATTGTTCTATCCAGGTCCTGTGGTCCCCGCCTGATCCGTGAATAAATAGGAGCGTTGTTTTCCCGTGAGAAAAGTTCTGGCTTCTTACCCAGCAGGCTATGTTCGCACCGCTGATTTCTCGAAAAATTAACATCGCACGTTTCCTTTCTAATTAGAGGTAGCAATGAGCACCGGACCCAACCTGATAACAGTGGAACAGTTTTTCTGTCCATCGTCTACATTAATCAATAAAATGCACATGATGTGGCGACTCCCCTCTGCATCCGGGAGGTATCCAGTGCCTACCATATATCGTGAATCTTGTGCAAATAAAGATTGATAATATCGCAAAAATTCGTAAACTGGATCAAATTATTGACAGCCTGCAAAAGGCAAACACGGGGGGAGAGATATGTTGAAAGGAAAAAAGATCGGCTTTATCGGGGGAGGCAAAATGGCCAGCGCCCTTATCAAGGGGATCGTATCCCGCAATCTTATAGCTGCGGGCAGGATCACCGTATCCGACACAGTGAAGGAGCAACTGAAATATCTAAAAGATACATATGGCGTCTGTGTAACTAACGACAACAAGAAGAACATCAGAGATTCAGACATCATCATCCTGGCCGTGAAACCACAGAATATGGCAGAAATGCTGGAGGGAATATCGGGCAGCCTTGATAAAGACAAGCTCATCATCTCCATTGCGGCGGGTATTAGCACAGGATTTATTGAGGAATACTTCAAGAAGGGCGCTCGAGTCATAAGGGTCATGCCCAATACGCCCGCATTAATCGGTGAAGGCGCCGCGGCAATCGCCAGAGGGTCATATGCGACAGACGAAGACTTTTCTTTCGCCCGTCATATCTTTGAGGCTGTCGGGATCAGTGTTGCCGTTAAAGAAGAACTCATGGATGCGGTAACCGGCTTGAGCGGCAGCGGGCCTGCATACGGCTTTGTAATAATCGACGCACTCGCCGATGCCGGTGTCAATATGGGGCTCGGGAGAGAAATTGCCTTGAAACTTGCCGCACAGACTCTTCTCGGTGCTGCTAAACTTTGTCTCAAAGGAGACAAACACCCCGCAGAGCTTAGAGATATGGTCACCTCTCCCGGGGGAACGACCATAGCCGGTTTGCAGGCCATAGAAGAGGGGAAACTAAGAGCTACTATGATGGCAGCTGTCCAAGCAGCGACACTTCGGGCTAAAGAGCTTGGCAGGAAAAAATAGTCCTATTCATCCAGCTGTTCAAATACCTTGCGCAGCCTGGTTAAGAGATCTTGTCCTTCCCCGGATCTCCCGCCGGGCGCTGCCGGCGTATTAACTACACTGTCCTGGGCCTGTTCTATCTTCCTGTACACCGTTACATTATCGCTTCGCTCAGCCGGAGGGCGAGATGGGAGTTGAGCGGATTTATCTTCTGTCTTCTTTTTCTTACGCCTTGGTCTCCATCTTGTCTTCTTTTTGACAGGCTTCGGACTTATCCCCGTTGATTCGTCTGATTCCTGCGGAAGAGAAGTTACTTCAGCCTCTGTTAATACGCCCGCAGCAGGTTCCGCACGCCCGCTCTCCTGTTTATCAGGCGCCTCAACAGGGTGACTTTCCTCCTCCTGAGATGCTTCCTCAACGACCTCCCTGCCGACAGTTTCGATTCTTAATTCATCCCACCTTATATCAGAACTACCGGAGATATGAATTGATACGTCGTACGTACTTTCAAGTTTGCTGATCTCGTTTCTTTTCCGGTTCAGAAGATAATCGGCTATCTCATAAGGCATCTGCACTCCGAGGACAGAGTAATCCCCCTTTACTACCTGAGATTCAATTTTCCTGAAGGCGCTCAATGCAGTGTACTCCAGAGATGGCCTGACGCCCCGCCCCTTGCAGTAAGGACATACTGTATAACTGATCTCCTGTATGGTCGATTGTTTCTTTTGTCTTGATAGTTCAAGGATGCCGAACTTGGATATGCGCGACATCTGTATCCTCGCCCTATCTACATTGAGGGCCTTCTTGAAGGTCTTCTCTACCTCAGCTTCATGTTTTCGATCACGCATATCAATGAAGTCTATTACAAGCAGGCCACCCAGGTCCCGCAGGCGCAGCTGCCTTGCAATCTCCTCCGCCGCTTCAAGGTTGGTTCGGAAGGCCGTCTCTTCGACGTTTCTCTTGTTTGATGCGCGTCCCGAGTTGACATCGATGGTAGTCATGGCCTCCGTGGGATTTATTATTATGTACCCGCCTGATTTCAACTCCACCCTGTCCTGATAGATAACCCTTATCTGATCTTCAAGCCGGTACTTGTCAAACAGGGGGGTCTTTTCCTTATAGAGCTTGATTATTTTCACAATCCTCGGGACGACGGCCTTGGAGTATTCCCTCATTTTTCTGTACGTCTCCATATCGTCTACGAGGATTTCTTCAATTTCCGACGTGTAATAATCGCGGAGAGAACACACGCCAAAATTACTCTCCTGATAAATGAGTGACGGAGAAGGCGTTATTTTGGCCCTCTTTTGGATCTCCCTCCACAGCCTCGACAGCAGTTGATAATCCCGTGAGAGTTCCTGTTTCGTCCTCTGCATACCCGCCGTACGAATAATGAAACCGATGCCCTCGTCGATCTTCACCTGCTCCATCAGCTTCTTTAGCCGCTTGCGGTCTTCCTCATCTTCTATTTTCCTGGAAATGCCGCTGCTTTCCTTATTCGGCAGAAAAACCAGATACCGCCCGGGCAATGAGACATAGGTCGTAAGGAGCGCCCCTTTTCGTTCACTTTCCTCTCTTACAACCTGGACCATTACCTCCTGACCCGCTTTCAGGAATGGTTTTTGGCCTTCTTTTCCCGTTTGCTCCACAAAATATTCTGGACTGACGTCGTGGAGCGGTAGAAATCCATCCCGCCTACCTCCATAACTCACAAAGGCTGCCTGGAGACCGCGCTCCACCTTCATCACGATACCTTTGTATATGTTGCCCGTTATGGGCTCCTTGTCGGCCATCTGGATGTTGTATTCTACGAGTTTCCCGGCATCCACAATGGCCAGCCGCTGCTGTTCCGGATGAACAGCATTGATTAACATTACTCTCTTCATAAATATCCTTGTTCTTTAATTACCAGCCTCGCAGGAAATATTAGCGGGCTGCCTCGCTTAGCAGCGAGTTCTGTATTTTCACGAGATAATCGTCACACAAGAGTGGATACATCCCCCTTCCCTTCCCTGATTACCTCAATTGTATCATCAACAAGACTGATGATAGTCGACGGCTTGGAAACCAGAATGCCTCCGTCTATGATCAGGTCCACGGAGTGACCGTATTTCTCCTTGATATCAATGGGATCACTCAGCACCTCGCCGTCCTCTGTCGTCACGCTGGTACTGATGATCGGCTGGCCAAGCTCCCTCACCAAGGCCA
>DASRZZ010000159.1:0-10240 GCA_035685925.1 Syntrophales bacterium
CCCCATCCCCATAACATGAATATATATCGGGGGAAATAGGAAATATTGTGAAAACTGCGGAATAAGTTGCAACAGGCATGCCATGAATTCGAGTTTGGAACTCATCTGCGCTAACATCACGCAACCACAATGTTATTCATGTTTCTTCGTCATATGAAATTTCTATTTCGGCCGCATCGCGTTTTAACGTTTTGTTCAATTGACCCTGTCCCTTGAACGAAAAGTGCAATGACATTTCAAATAAGTTAAGAAATAAAGCTTCTCTGATTTACATTATTTTCTTCTTCTCACATTCGCCTGTGAATCTGGTTAAGATAATACTCGTATCCTTGCCGGGAATAATCCATATATTTCTATTGAAAATTTGCAGTTAGACCGGTATATCAGGTGACAACTACAACTCTAAGAGGCCTGTTATGCAAGAGATCTTAACGGCGGTAACGTATCTCGTTGTGTGGTTGATATGCGCCAGGGTGCTTGAAATTGAAAGCGGATTAACGAAACTACTTATCTCCCTGGGAGCAGCCATTGGCGTCTATGTCGTGATAGGCATCAAAGAATATAAGGATAGGAAAACAAAAGGAACGGACGAATGACAGTGTCTGTAGCAGATTTCACAAAGAAAAATCTTAGGGTGCCCGTTTGGCTCACGACCCTGATAGTTATTATTATGATTATCATGTTTTCTCTCGTGATCAATCAGGCGAGCATTAGGGAGTCTGCAGAGCAGTACGGGAAGCAATATATGACTATCGCCAAAGGAACGGCTGCGGGGATAGACGACCTTTTTGAAAGTGTTGAAAAAAGCTTGATTATACTCTCCAGGCATCATGGCGGCATTACGCACTCAAATATGCGCGAGGCTTTCGACGACTTGCAGGGAAAGATTGAATTATTGGCCATAAATGACCAAAAAGGTAAAGCCATCGAAGCATACCCGAAAACTTTTCCCGACAAGATTCTGAAGGACATTTCAGATAGCCCGGCATTTATTAAGCTAGTTCAGGACATCAAGGAGACGGGCAAGACCGCGGTAAGCAGCCTGATTTCTGTGGATCTTAAAAGGGGCAATGGCCAGGAAAAAGAATATAAAATGGTTATCATTGGTGTTCCGGAGTTCGATTTGAACAAGAAGTATGCCGGCTTCGTATATGCCGCACTGTCCCCTTCTTCTGTTGTTGAGCGATACATCAACATCACGAAGACTGATGTTGCATGCGATGCCATGATTGTCGATGATACGGAAACCGTGTTGTTTCATCCGAAAAGTGAATACATTGGCGCCGATATAAACGCAGTTATCAGGGGCACAAATGAACAGCCTGCGGCTCTGAAGGAAGGGATACTGAAAGACACGGCCGGTTATGACGACTACGAACTGCTTCAGACCGGGGGAATGTTTGAAAAAAGCATCGTGGGTTATGCTCCAGCCGAGTTGAACAACAGAAGATGGTATATCGCTGTCAGTACCCCCTATCATGTCGCGATTTCACAGATAAGGAAGACCTTCTTCATCATAATGCTCGAAGCCTTGGTTCTTATCATCACCGTGATTATTGGGAGTGTGCTGGTGGCACGTTCCGGCAGGAAACACCTCCTGCTCGAGGAAGAGCTGAGGCACCTCAGGGACAGGGAGCTGTGGAGGGAGCAGCTCGCGAGAGAGAAGAAAACCCTGGAAGGGATCATTGAAGGTTCTCCGATACCGACCTTTGTCATTGACCGGGATCACAGGATAATATTCTGGAACAAGGCATGCACGGAACTGATGGGCTATGAAAGCAGGGACATGATGGGGACGGACAAACAGTATCTGCCCTTTTACCATGAAAAAAGGCCGGTCATTGCAGACCTGATTGTCGATAATGACACTCTCGGACTGGAAAAGTTTTACGGTGAGAAGAGTCTGCACAAGTCGACTGTTATTGAAGGCGCCTATGAGGCGCGTGATTATTTTGAGAACATGGGAGGCAAGAGCAGGCATCTTTATTTCCTGGCCGCCCCCATCTATGACGAGAAGGGGGATATCATCGCCGCAATCGAGACACTCCAGGACGTAACAAAAGAAGAAGAGATGGCCAGAGGAATGAGAGAATACGCGGAATTCCTGTCCAATGAAAAACGGACTGTTGAAGGCATGATAGAGGGTTCACCCATACCAACTTTTGTCATCGACAGGCAGCACAAGATTATCTTCTGGAACCATGCCTGTACGGAGCTGACCGGGTATGACGGCAAAGATATGATTGGCACCGACAGCCAGTATCTGCCCTTTTACCCGGAAAGGAGGCCCGTTATCGCAGACCTGATCGTGGACAACGACATCGAGGAGTTGGACAAGTATTACGGGAAAAAGAGCGTGCACAAGTCAAGAGTTGTCGAAGGCGCTTACGAGGCAAGTGATTTTTTCGATAACTTGGGAGGCAAGAGCAGGCATCTTTATTTCCTGGCTGCCCCTATCTATGACGAGAAGGGGGAGATCATCGCCGCAATCGAGACACTCCAGGACGTAACAAAGGAAGAAGAGCTTACCAAGAACATGAAAGAGTATGCGGAAAGCCTGTCCAATGAAATATATGAACTCATCAGGCTACGGACAGATTTGCAGGAACTCTCCAATTACCTCCAGTCCATATTAGACAGCTCTCCCGACCGGATATTCGCCATCAGTTCGGAAGGCATCATCAACTATGTGAGCAGGCTGTCAAGCGTGGATGACGCGTCGATACTCCGCCAGATGAAAGGGAGACATTTTGCAGAATTTGTCATTCCAGAATACAGAGAATTCATGCTCGCCAAGTGGGAAGAGGTCAAAAAGGGGATACACAAACCCTTTGAGATCGAGGCGACGACGAGGTATGGCTCGAAGAGGAACCTGTTAATCACCACGGCTCCCATAAAGGGAACCGATAGATATATCCTGGTGCAGCGGGATATAACGGAACATAAAAATCTCGAAAAGAAATTTTATGAAAGCCAGAAGCTTGCAGCGGTGGGCCAGCTCTCCGCAGGCATAGCCCACGAAGTGAGAAATCCGCTTTCATCCATCAAAATGAGCCTCCGGATTCTTGAAAAAAGATTAAATCCCTCCGGGAACGATTTGAAGCGTTTCAAGATCGCGGAGAAAGAGGTTGAGCATCTCGAGAAAATAGTCAATGATATCCTGATATACGCGAAGCCGACGGGGCCGGAGCGGAAGCCCTCGGACATCGGCTCTTTTATCGAAGGCTCGCTCTCCATGGTGGAAAAAGAGCTGTCCGACAAAAAGATACAGGTGGAGCTCCACAACGACAAGAACATTCCCGCGGTTGAGATCGACCCTGCGATGCTGAGGCAGGCATTCCTGAACATATATCTCAACGCCATAGACGCAATGGGACAAGGGGGCAGGCTTCGGATACGATCGAAGTTTGTAGCAGATGGGGACAGGCATGTAGTTGTTGAGATAGAGGACAGCGGTTACGGCATAGATGCGGAAGATATGCCTCACCTGTTCAATCCATTTTTTACGAGGAAGAGATACGGCACAGGCCTGGGGCTGACGCAGGTCAAGAAATTCATCGATTTGCATCACGGTTCCATAGAGATATTCAGCAGGAAGGGAGAGGGAACTAAGGTCGTGGTTACCCTGCCCTTAGAAGAGAACAAGAGTAATTCAAATACATCTGTTAGTGATACCTAGGGACAATCGCATGGCTAAGATTCTCATAATTGATGACGACAGTTCTATCTGTGAAACTATCTATCTCTATCTGACCGAAGAGGGGCACGAAGTGTACACGGCTATGACCGGTACGGACGGTTTGAATAAGTTCGTGGAAACCACCCCCGACGTTGTTATTCTCGACATAAGGCTACCAGATATTGATGGATTCACTGTTCTTGAAGATATACGGGAGGACGACGAGGACGCGAAGGTAATTATGATAACCGCACATCATGACATGGACACCACGATTAACGCCATGAAAGCGGGCGCCTTCGATTATATCCGTAAGCCCATAAACGTCGATGAACTGGACATAGCCATCCGCAAGGCCCTCAAGTCCATTGAAATGGAAAAGAAGATAAGCGGTCTCCTCATGGAGCCGTCCCGGCAGTTCAAGGTCGGGGATATCATCGGCACGGGTAAGGAGATGAGCGAGATATTCAAGACCATCGGCATAGTCTCCCAGAGCAAGACGACCGTCCTGATACAGGGTGAAAGCGGAACGGGAAAGGAGCTTATCGCCAAGGTTATACACAACAACACGGCCCCCAACGAGCCATACATTGCGGTGAACTGCTCCGCAATAGTCGAGACCCTCCTGGAATCCGAACTCTTCGGACACGAGAAGGGTTCTTTTACGGGTGCTTTTGCAAGGAAGCTCGGAAAGTTCGAGCTCGCACGCTACGGTACAGTCTTCCTCGACGAGATCAGCGAGATGTCCATAAACCTTCAGGCTAAACTCTTGAGGGTGCTTCAGGAGATGGAGTTCGACAGGGTCGGCGGTAAGGACAGGGTCAAGGTGAACGCGAGGATCATCGCAGCCACAAATAAAGACCTCAAAACGCTTGTGAAGGAAGGTAAGTTCCGAGATGATCTCTTCTATCGCCTCAATATCGTATCAATTCGTATCCCTCCCCTCAGGGAGAGAAGGGGAGACATTCCGCCCCTTGTCGATTACCTGATCACCAAGATCAACCGCGACCTGCATAAGCGTATCCTAGGCGTGTCCGATGAATTGATGGACACATTTCTGAAGTACAGCTGGCCGGGAAATGTAAGAGAATTGGAGAATCTCCTGGTCAGGGCCGTTGTAGTTGCAAAGGGGCAGATCCTCGGGAGGGCAGACTTCCCTGAACTGCTGGAGGATGTCGAAAATACGTGCGAGCCTGAAAGAGGTGGTGCAATTGACTTCATGAAAATGGGGAAGCTATTGACGCTTGATGAGATTGAAGAGAAATATATACGGAAAGTCATCAAGGAAAGCGGCAACAAAACGAAGGGAGAGATATGTGAAATACTTGGTATCTCGCGGCCTACTTTTGAAAGAAAGCTGGAAAAATACGGTATCACTCTTGACCTTGACGGATGAAATCGTCCTCCCGAAATGCTGAACGAATTGGCTTCCCGGTTGAAACAGTACCATGAAAATACTATCGGCAGAATTCATCAAGTCTGCGACACTGCCCTCCCAGTATCCTGAGGGGCACCTTCCCGAGATTGCCTTTGCCGGCAGATCCAACGTGGGTAAGTCTTCTCTCATCAACACCATCACCCGAAAGAAAAACCTGGCACGGACAAGCAGCACACCCGGCTGCACGCGCGTCATCAACTTTTTCATCGTGAACAATCAGATATCCCTCGTGGACCTGCCTGGGTACGGCTACGCGAAGGCGCCGACAGTTTCGAGAGAAGAATGGAGGCCGATGATCGAAACATACCTCAAGCAGAGGAAATCCTTAAAATCAGTTATCGTCATTCTCGATGTGCGAAGGAACCCCTCGGAGAAGGATTTCAACCTCATTGACTGGCTCAGCCATTACGGGATAATCCCAACAATCGTCCTCACAAAAATAGATAAAATCTCCCGAAGTCAGGCTAGGGTCAGGCAGCAGAAGATAAAGAAACTGCTGGCACTGTCCACGGACCCTATCCTTTTTTCCGCGCAGACTGGAGAGGGAAAAGATATCATCTGGGGCGCAATAAAGGGCCGAACGGCCAAAAATAAACCTGCCTGAATCATCCTGCCGCCCCTTACCCCATACTTCTTGCGAGCGTATCCGATCAGGCTCGAAGCACAGGTTTAAATTAAATTCTTTATCAGGTACATTTTCGCTCTGCCCGGTTTGTCATTCAAAAGGGTAACAATTTCTCATTTCATTCAAGGTCATTGAATGTTTCTTTAAATCATCCGTTCCTGAAGGGCGCCAGTAGGTGGGGCTGATAATAAGCTCTATGGCAAATGCTTGGTATTATCATCATGTTACAGTCATCATGCAACTATTTTGAAAACTGGCATGAATATTTCATACCTTAAAGATACAAAGAAATACAGGAGGATGCATCACGTGAAAAAGATAATAGAGACACTGGTTCTCTCGGTATTTGTTGTGCTGGTAACAGCTACCTTCGGACTTGCCGAGTATGCGGCAACGAGTGTTAAGGACTTTCCCTACTTCCAGTTTGGCTGTCTTGTTGTGGGCGCCTTGACAATAGTCTCTCTGAGACACAAATACCACAAGATGTACACCCGGGAGTTGGTGGCCATTTTTTGCCTTTATACTGTGCTCATCGCCCTCTTCACTGTGCCCGTGATCAGCGCCATTAAGACCGTGGTGAGCTGAGGATTGCAACATGATTTTTGTGCCTGGCAGTAAGGCACATAGCCAGGGACGATACAGGAGACAATCAGTATGGCAGCCATAACTGAGAAGGGTTACCGATCAGTGCTCATAATGAGTGCATGGGGGCATGTTATCGTCATACTTTCGTTTCTCTTTCTCTATGTGGGAAAACTGCTGGATGATCTTGCAGGGACATCTCCCAGCTTCATGTTGGGACTATTTCTTCTTGCCCTCTTTGTCGGGATCGGCAAATTCTACAAAGAGGCCTGGTTGAAGCGCAAGGACGTTTAAGATTCCCTTTGACGTTTATCGGTTTCTCTGCTCGATCAACGAATATCTTGGCCCCGTGACGCACAGGATATGCGTTACGGGGCTTATTATCTGTGCAGGTTTTCTGTTTATCACATGTACTGATTCCATCAATGGATTCATCCTTCAGGTGAAGCCTGTCGTCAAACCGTCCTATCAGATATGCCATTGACGACATATTGACTTGACACATCGCTGGCAAGTCCATATACTTCGTTCAGGAAACAAATTCATAACATGATCTGCTGTAATTGCTTAATCCGCTTTTACTATCAGAAATATTGATGTTGCAAGACAGGAGAACGGATAGAAGATGTGTCTTGGATTCCCCGGGAAAATAATCTCTATAGATGAGAATAAGCTCGCTGTTATCGATATAAGTGGTACGCAGAGGGAAGCTCGTCTCGACCTGATTGATGATGATACGGCACCCGGTGACTATGTAATCTGCCATGCGGGCTACGCCATTCATAAGATAGATGAGGACCTGGCGCGGGAAATGCTGGATTGCCTGAAAGAACTCATTGAAGGTGAAATGCATTGACGAGCCTTCCACCAAGCATTTGACGGCTTTTCAAAATGCGCACACCCGCCTCATTTCACCCGTCCATCCCTTTGCCGGAAATGAAGAGGACAAGTGAGAGGCGATCCTCCTTTTATCTCACCCACGTCGGGTAGAGTGTAGCTATGCCATATCTATTTACCCGCATCATACGGCAGTTGTGAAACCTGAAGTTTTATTTTTTATAAACTGTCCTTGTTTATCCGTTTCTCGAATTCTTAGAAAATAATCTGGTTCAAGAGGGGTCCATGGAAAATGCAATTTGACAAAATTATGCTGGATCACGGCGGGGGCGGCCAATTGATGAATGAACTAATTGCCCATAAATTCCTCCCCAAATTAAAAAATCCATATCTGGAACGCATGGAGGACGGCGCCGTCTTTGACATAGGCGGCATTAAGCTCTGTTTTTCCACCGATTCTTATGTGGTGAGTCCTATTTTCTTCCCAGGTGGCGATATCGGTTCCCTGTCTGTGCACGGTACGGTCAATGATATTGCAGTGTGTGGCGGTATTCCCCTTTTTCTGAGCGCCGGCCTCATTCTCGAAGAGGGCTTCGGCATGGATGATCTCGATAAGATTATTGCATCCATGGCGCAGGCGGCGGCAAATGCGGGCGTACAGATTGTTACAGGAGATACCAAGGTGGTGGCGAGGGGGGCTGCTGACGGGATTTTCATCAATGTTTCCGGGATCGGCATTATCAAGTACAAGGGGGTAATCTCTCCCAGAAGTGTCATGCCCGGGGATAAGGTCATCATTAACGGGACTGTTGGAGATCATGGAGCAGCCATCTTATGCAAGCGGCAAGACCTGGGTTTTAAATCGGAGATTATGTCGGACTCAGCCCCCCTAAATTCGCTTGTAGACAGTATACTCTGTGCAAGTCCGAATATTCACTGCATGAGGGATGTAACAAGAGGCGGACTAGGGGCAATCATGTGTGAAATAGCAACCCAGTCGGACTGCCAAATCACGCTCGAGGAAGGACGCATTCCTGTGCAGGCAGAGGTAAGAGGCGTGTGCGAAATTCTGGGAGTGGATCCTTTATTTCTGGCCAATGAGGGAAAGACGGTGGTGTTCTGCCCGCCGGAAGATACTGCAAAAGTCATGAGGGTCATGGCCGAACATAAGTACGGCAAGGCCGCCGCCATCATAGGTGAAGTCGGCAAGAAAGGCCACGGCCGGCTTATAATGAATACTGTCATCGGTGGCACGAGGGAAATCGACCTCCCCACTGGTGAACTGGTACCTCGAATTTGCTGATTTAGATGCTTCACTTCGCGAGACAAGCGGTTAAGATATAAAAATGTTATTCACTGATCTTACTTGTTTTGCGCGGTCATTTAAGGAAGTACAATCACCCATACGAATGTTTCCGCGAATCTCGACCTTGACGCCGTGAAATTGAGGAGCATCTTCAATGAGGATGCCGTATTAGTGTTTAAATTCATGCATGCCACAACAAAGGGTAGTAGCGATACGTTTGACTCACACCGAGATCATATTGATTGGTGAGCGTGGACTATCCATTATGAGTGAATAATATTAGTGATGGTCGAGAACGTTATTTATAGGAAAGCCGGTTCCCCTTGGCTGGCCAGAACTTGAGCCGCCGACTAGACCATACTTCACTGGTTATTTTTTAGGACATCGTCCTCTCCTGCAAAAAAAGCAGGCAAGACCGGTTTGATGTCTTGCCTGCTTTTTGCTTCATGAAAGTCTACTTAATCGCGCTCCTCGGGCACCTCCTGCTTTGCTTCCTCTGTGCTTTCCCGGATATGTTCAAGACGTACAGACTTATACAGCTCTATCGGTTTATGATCGAGCGGTGAACGCCATTTGTAGATTAGATCTATTGCATCAGAAGGACACACATGAACGCATACCTCGCACACAAGGCAACGCAACGGATAGAACGTAAGTATATTCTTCTTCTTCTCCACAGTAATGGCAACTGACGGGCAGCGCTGTGCACAAGCCCCGCACATGATGCATTTGTCTTCATTAAAAGTGATATGGCCCCGGGCGTTTTCAAAAGGCTCCCTGACCTGAACCGGATAGAGCCTGGTGGCATATCCGGTGAAAAGGTTTTTCAAGATGGTCGGTAACATGAAGGGCATTTATTCACATACTCCTTTCGCCTCTTATCTCTCCATGCAACAGATGCATGGATCGATAGAGAGAACAATAACAGGTACATCTGGCAATTGATTGCCGGGTAACATGACCAACAGTGAGGGAAGATTGTTAAAGGTCGGAGTCCTGATCTTCATGCGCTCCAGATTCCGTGTACCGTTTCCTTTTGCATAATAGAAAAGCTCTCCCCGCGGAGCTTCCGTACGCATGATTGCTTCGTTAGCCGGCGGGTTTCCCCTTACTTTCGCCGCTATTTCACCTTCAGGTAATTTATTTAACGCTTCTATCTGCAAATCTATAGACTGGAGGAGTTCTCTCGCCCTCACCAAGGCACGGGCATAGCAGTCTCCGGCGGTTTCCACGATGGGTTCGTAACTGAGATCCCCGTAAGCATCGTATTTGGTTAAACGCACATCTTCGCTTACGCCACTCGCCCTGAGCACAGGACCGACACATCCCAACAGGAAGGCCTGCTCCTTCGTTAGAACGCCGATGCCCGTGGTTCTGGACTTCACTGTATAGTCATTGACCACGACCTTTATTAAATCTTCGCACTCTTTGCGTATGACAGGTAATGCGTCCAAGACCGCTTTTCTCTGCTCCATATTAATATCCCGGCGTACACCGCCAACTATATTCACTGAGGGAATGACTCTGTGCCCGGCAGTCATCTCAATGAGATCCAGAACCCGCTCCCGTATGCGCCAGAACTGCAGAAACATGCTTTCAAAACCGAAGGCGTCAGCCAACAGCCCTAACCATAGAAGGTGACTGTGGGCGCGCCCCATCTCCGCCCATATTGTACGCAAGTATTTTGTCCGGGGCGATAATTCTACCGGCCACAATCTTTCCATTACTTCGACCACAGACACGCTGTGGATGTAGCTGCAGATCCCTCAAACA
>DASRZZ010000160.1:0-7178 GCA_035685925.1 Syntrophales bacterium
TCTCCATCTTTTTGAGTATTTCAACATTCTTCTTTCCAGCGTTACATTTTAATAGAATCTCTTGCATGTCAACGACACCGTACTTTTCTTCAGCAATAACAGGCGATGAATGAAGAATAAAAGATAATGCCAAAAACAGACCGCAAATTATTATAGTAACGCTCTTCATAAACTTTTGTATCTTTTTGAGAATCAAAATGTCTTTATATCTCTTGGAATTTATCCTATTGACGATTTCGAGTGCTTAATATCATATCTCTGTTTCGAGCCGAAGAATAGGTATAAAGTCCATGTAAAGCAAGAAACCGGTCTTTATTTCCCGTGGGCAAGGTTGATGGCCCCTCATGACGCCCATGATCAGAGCCATGCCAAGGCCAATCAGTGCATAAAGCCCCCCTACCATGAACCCCGCTATCAAGGTCTGCAAAAATAGTTCAAGCTGCTCCATTCATCGTCCTTCTGCTACCTTCGCTCCCTCCATTTCAGGATAGGGTACACATATTTCGCGCTTGCATATTTCTGCGGCCAGATAGTTTCGTGTTTACTGTTCGTAACCTGCATCACAAGGGTGTCCGTGGAACAATATTGCACGGTCTTTTCGACGAATTTCTCTCCGCATAGTGCAACCACCCAAAAACATCCTTATGCAATCTGTCTCCAATGTAACGATTTTCCAGGATAATCTTACGCTTGTATATATGAATTATCAAGATGACAAGTTTTTGCATCGATTCATTAGAAAGGAGGGATCAAAATCACACAATTTTTGATGTCTAAATCTTTATCAATCCATAAATCATAAGAAGGGAGAATAACGAATGTTGAATCAATGCGTACTTGCCGGAATCTAGGAGCGGATCTCATTACTGTTCGACAAGGATGTAGTCAGTTCCTAGTGACTTATTTTGTAACTAGAATATAAAGCGAAAACCCTTGTGTCAAGAAAAACGGCCACAGAAAAACGGCCACAATATCCGGCGCATACCAGGAAGCGCTTTCAACTGCATTGCGACAGAATTTCCCACATGATCATTGTATAAATACGTGTAGCTGAATTTCTCCAGGTCTTTATTCGCATCTTCCAGTTAAGTTTAATGCTTTTGTGGCAATCCCGCAATTTTGTTATGCCCGGTAATGTCGGCTCCGCACCATGGAACGATAGAATTTCTTGACAGGATGGGCGCGATCTCTTAAGTTTGCCAACCATGTGCGCCAAGACGACCTCCGAAACTATCGCTGGAAAACCCATTCTTGCCCTGGCAATCATGAGCGCCATCTGGGGCTATAACTGGGTGGTCATGAAGGAGGCCCTCCGTTTCTGCGATCCATTTGTGTTTGCCACCCTGCGGGTATTCCCGGGAGCTATTTGCCTTCTCGGCATACTGATCTGGATTAAAAAGGATTGGCGCCCCCGGCAGGTAATGTGGACGGTTGTCCTGGGATTGATGTCTACAACAGCGGGTTCCGGCCTTCCCTTATGGGCCCTCGCAGGCGGCGCTGCGGGGAAAACAGCCGTGCTCCTTTACACGATGCCGTTCTGGGCTATCCTTTTTGCTTGGCCTGTACTGGGCGAGAGGATAACGGGCTTGGAATGGCTGGCAGTAATTCTCGCATTCGTAGGACTTGCTTTAATCGTCGCTGTCGATGCGGTTGGGGCAAACCTATGGTCGAGTATCCTTGCGGTGATTGCGGGAATTTCGTGGGCGGGAAGTGCCATTGTAACCAGGATAATGAGGCGCGATCCCGAATTCGACGTCCTAGCGGTCACAACATGGCAGATGGTTTATGGCATGGTACCTCTCATAATTATTTCAGCACTGATGCCTTCACCACCCGTCCAGTGGACCACCGTATTCATCACCGCCTTGCTGTATAATATCATTCTCGTAATTGGCGTCGCATTCCTGCTCTGGTTTTATGTACTGGAGAGGCTTCAGGCAGGGATGGCGACCATGGGAACACTCGTTACTCCGGTCATCGCCCTTGTCTCAGCGCGCATTCAACTTGGCGAAATTCCGTCTTCACGTGAAACCCTTGGCATCAGTCTGATCCTGTCTGGAATAGGCCTCCTCGGCACCATTGCTTTTCTGAGAAATCACCTGTCGGAGTAGAAGGATTATTCAAATAAAATAATGGCAATGAGCTCAAGGTCTTTATCTCCGAAACTTTTAATGGAATGAGATTCGCCATGACCCCGCCGCCCTTTTATATACCCGGGGCCGGAAAATACTTTTGGCGTGATTTCGTGCAAATCTTCACGCGCTGGTAGATTTTAGAAACGAAGGGCAAAAGGACACATTTACGTGATGATCATGCCACTCCTACAGTTATGGGAAGAGGACATCTGGCTTACATCCCTTACCTGATATTAACGTCGGGTATTTAGAAATCAATTATCAGGGAAGAGACTATAGGAAATTCCTTCAAGACATTGTAAAAATGAATAAAAATACTTAATTAACAAATGGCGGTAACACAACATGAAATTGCTTGTCGTGGACGATACCCCCGATGTCGCAGTCTAATGTCAAGATTAATGAGTAACAAAAAGGATAATGTCATAAATCTGTTCAGGGGAAATCTATGACTAAAGGAATCATATTTATTCTATCAGGGACTATTATGTTATATTATTGTCTGAAAGAGCTTTTCTTATTGAATGGTGTTGATATCACACAATTGATGACCAGATTTCTCATCTGGATTAAGTGAACTACCACCGACCTATCGATGGCTTTCAGCGATTAGTTTTTTAAACATAAGTTTATCAGCGATGCTGGTTCGCCAAATGTGTGGCCCCTCTATTATCTGGTGAAGCAGAAAATAGAAAAATTAATCAAAGAGTAAAAAAGATTGGAAAAAATTAAAAATCCAAAAAACAGCAGCACAATTAAAGACTTGGTCATCACCAGACGGTAATTCTTCAGCAGTACCGTACCCGCCACCACGCTGCTTCTGCGGAATTGTTTGATTCGCTTGGCAGAGCTGAGCGAGAAAGGTTTAAGAATTAGATAAAATCTAAATTTCAGAATAGAAAGGCAGGGTCGTTTGACTCTGCCTTCTTCTTTTCTCTATTATTGATTAACGACAGTAATCTTCCATCTATCGTAGAAATTTAATTTTATGGCTTACAGGAAGTGAACGAGGTTGAAACTTGCGTTGCGGCTTAATCGATTTAAATCAGGAGCAGCGCCTTGAACCAAGGGAATTTTCAATGTCGGAAAGAGTTTTGAGTTTCCCTGCAACATCTATGAAAGAGGAAGCTGCGTATTCTATTTCGTCCGGCGTACTTTTTATGCCGAGGCTCATCCTCACCGTTCCCTGTGCTATATCCTTGGATAGCCCCATAGCCGAAAGGACATGTGAGATTTCTACCGAGTGAGAGGTGCAAGCTGAGCCTGCCGACACAGCGATGCCCCTCGCGTCAAGGTTGCGAACGATCAACTCGGCTGCAATGCCAGGAACGGATATACTCAGGACACCCGGAAGTCTCGATGCCGGATGGCCGTTAATCGTGAGGTCCTGGATGGAGGCAGAAATCCGCTCCTGGAGGGCGTCTCTCAGTTTTCCGATTCTTTTCATGGATGCAGAAACTGTCCTTCTTGCGACTTCACATGCCATTCCCAGTCCTGCGATGGATGCGACGTTTTCCGTGCCGCTTCTGATGCCGTTTTCCTGTTCGCCACCGTACAGGATGGGCTCGATCTTTGTTCCCTCCTTGATGTAGAGCGCCCCGATACCCTTTGGGCCATAAAGCTTATGTGCAGCAATGGAAAGCATGTCGACTTGCAGCTCCTTAACATCGAGAGGTACCTTTCCCACAGACTGCACAGCGTCCGTATGAAAGGTCACACCTCTCTCGGCGACCATTTTTCCAATTTCACTGATGGGTTCGATGGTTCCCACCTCGTTGTTGGAGTGCATGATGGTTACGAGGATCGTTTTATCTGTCAATGCTCTCCTGACGTCTTCGGGATTTACAACGCCATGACGATCGACGGGAAGATAGGTGATGGTAAAGCCGTTTCCTGCGAGATACTCGCAGGTCCTGGTTACGGCGTGATGCTCAATTGCAGAGGTAACGATATGATTGCCGCGGTCTCTGCGGGCGCGGGCGATGCCCTGGATGGCAAGGTTATCCGCCTCCGTACCGCCGCTTGTAAACACGATCTCCGCTGGTCGGGCACCGATGAGATCGGCAACTCTGCCCCTCGCTTCTTCTACGGCCTCCCGCGCCGTCCTTCCCAGGGCATGGGCGCTCGAGGGATTGCCGAAAGCATCGCGCAGGAAAGGAAGCATAGCCTTGAGGACTTCTGGATGAAGCGGCGTGGTTGCGCAATGGTCAAGATAAACGGTCTTCATATAAATACGTTCCGCGCGTCTCAGCAGGCTGTGGAAATTTCACTCTAAATCTTCCAGCCGATAGCAAAACCTTCTTCAATAGCCTCTTTTATCATGCGGGGCTTGGCACAGTCTCCGATTTCATATACCTCGGGAATTTTTCCTTTGCTCTTTTCATTCAGGGTGGGATTTGACTTAAAGCCCACAGCGAGCACCACCACATCTCCTTTGATGAAGCCGGCGATTCCCTTCTGCTCCACCCTTACACCTTCTTTTGTTATCTCCTGCACGATCATGTTTGTTTCCATCTTGATGCCTGCTTTTTTTAAGCGAGCGAGGAAAAAGGGTCTGTACGTGGGAGAAACATTATCCGCCATGCGGCTTAACATCTCGATAACGGTGATCTCGTTTACACCTTGTCTGCGCTCGCGGAGAAATTCCGCTGTCTCGCAGCCTACCATACCGCCTCCTACAATGAGGATATCACCGCTAGCGGTCTTGGCTCCGGTTAACACCTCTTCCGCTAAAACTACATTTGGATCAGCCACACCGGGTATATTCGGAATGAGTGGCGAGGAGCCCGTAGCCATTATCAGTACGTCAGGCCTTTCTTTCTCTATTATCGCAGGGCCCACATCGATCTTCAGTTTAACTTCTACACCGGCCTTCCGCGCGCGGGCAGCAAGGCTCGTGACCAGAGGCTGAAGTTCACCTTTGTAAGGCGGTATGGAGGCGATGAGAAGTTTCCCCCCCAGCTCGTTTCCCTTATCGTAGAGCGTGACCTTATGGCCTCTTAATGCCGCCGTCATGGCCGCTTCCATGCCACTAGGGCCGCCGCCGATAACGAATACCTTCTTTGGTTTTTGGGCAGGCCTGATTGCGTATTCCGCTTCTTTTCCCGCCAGAGGGTTGACTGAGCAGATGGTAGATGCCGCCATTCCCCAGTTTTTATACGTTGTCAGTATCTCCGTGAGGCAATTTGAGCATGCCAAGCAGGGAACAATCTCCTCGACCCTACTTTCCTTCGCCTTGTTGGGAAGTTCGGGATCGGCGAGGAGGGCCCGGGCCATGCCGACGAGGTCGGCCTTGCCCTCCGCAATCGCTTTCTCTGCAACGAAGGGGTCATTTATACGATTGGCTGCGATGACGGGAATGCCGACCCAGCCCTTGACCTTCTCTGCAAGATACAGGAAGGCCCCTTTTGGGAGCACTGCCTGGACGGTGGGCACGGGTGACTCGTGCCAGCCCGTGTAAACATTAATCATCTGGATACCGGCCTTTTCCAGGATTCGCACCACTTCTTTAGAATCCTCTATGGTGTGCCCTCCGTCCATCTGCTCAGCTACGTTTAGGCGGCAGCCGATGGGAAAATCTATGCCAACTTCCTTTCTCATGCTTGCGATGACTTCGAGAACAATCCTCATCCGGTTCTCCAGACTGCCGCCGTATTCATCCTCGCGTTTATTAGTGATGGGCGAGAGAAAGCGATTGAGAAGATAGCCTCCGCCTACGAGCACCTCGACTGCGTCAAAACCTGCCTCGCGGGCCCTGCGGGCTGCCTGTCCGTATTCTTTGACAATATAGTGGATCTCAGAAACAGTAAGAGGCCTCGCTATTGTGCGCGTCATCTGATTCAATACCGGCGATGGGCCTACCACTTCGGCCATTCCGCCCTTGAGTATCACATGATACGAAGTGATGAGCTGTGCGGCGATCTTTGCCCCATACAGGTGCACTGCGTCCGCGAGTTTGCGTGCACCAGGGAGAAAACTGTCATCGTATAAACCAGGCTCTATGGGCGACCCTGCATGGACCGGGGAAAAGGGAACAATAATAAGCCCGACGCCCCCTTTCGCCCTTGTCGCAAAAAAGTTAATGAATCGATTGCCGATTGTTTCATCGAGTTCGCAGTAGCCTGTAGTGACCGGCAACATTACAATCCTGTTTCTTACTTTCATTTTGCCGATATCGATAGGGGTGAATAGATGCTTAAACTGTTGCATTATGAAGGTCCCTCTTTCTTCAGATATGTAAAATTTTATTCATAACTTTATAGATGACCTGTCCGCAAGGCTAAAGGGTCTGTTACCCAAAACCTGTTTTAAGATTCAGGCAAAAGGTCTATGAGCCCCAGAACAAAAAACAGTCCGTTTTCCACAACGCATTAAATCGGGGCTTGATGCCTTTAAATAATACGCTCTCCTTAATGGATAAGATGCATTTTATTGCTGAAACCTTCAGTTCTTTGTCAAACCTCAAAAGAACTACAATGTTCCGTATGGCGAATATAACATATTCCTGAATCTGCACCCTCCAGAGCCTTCTCCAGCACGCCCGTCTGAAGCCAAACCTGACGGCTGGCAAACGAACGCTCCATTAAGTGCCGGCGGGTTCTAATATCTGCCCTGAAGGCAGCCGACTTAGACTTGAGCCCCATGCAATCCACTTCTCTTTGTCTTATATGCCTATGCACCGATCTGCCATGCTTTGAGGGAGTGCACTTACTCTTGAGATGACAGGAATCGCATATTCTTGCTGAACCTTTATAGATTAAGCTCTTTTCCGGCAAGGCAACGGCATACATTATGCTCGGGATCATACAGAAAGGCATCATCGGTAAACGAGCCGTTTCTCAATCCCCCTTTCTTCTGGCTGTCACCTAATAATTGACCTTGTCTATTCCCTTAAGGCCCAGAATCTTTCTTGCTTCATCGGGTGTGGCTGGTTCTATTCCAAGCTCACGGGCTATGCGCGCGATCTTGGCGACCTGCTCCGCATTGCTCTTCGCCATTCGGCCTTTATCGAGATAAAGGTTATCCTCAAGACCTACACGGACA
>DASRZZ010000161.1:0-4815 GCA_035685925.1 Syntrophales bacterium
AGAAGAGGAGAATCAAAAAATTTTCCTGGAACAGCGGCTTAAGAGAGAAAAGGGGAAAGATGACCCCTATGAAATTGTTATTACCCACAAAGATGGCAATAAGATTCAAGTCTTAGTTTCGCCAAAGCCGGTATATGACAAAGATGGCCAGTATGTAGGTAGCATCGCCACATTCACTGACATCACTGATCGCAAGAAGGCAGAGGAAAAGCTCAGGGAGAGCGAGCAGAGACTACACAGAGTTATTCAAGGTTCCCCCATTCCGACATTCGTAATCGGGAAGGACCACAGAGCGATATACTGGAATAAGGCATTAGAGGAACTCAGCGGTATCAAGGCCGAAGAGGTCATTGGCACAACGGATTGCTGGAGGGCGTTCTACAGCAAAGAGAGGCCCTGTCTGGCTGATCTTTTAGTAGACCAGACTCTGAATGAGATTCCACAGTGGTATTTTGACAAGTATGTCAGGTCTAAGTTGATCGAGGAGGCATACGAGGCAACAGATTTTTTCCCGGAACTGGGAGACACCGGGAAATGGCTTCGTTTTACGGCAGCAGCGATCAGGGATTCTCAGGGAAATCTTGTTGGTGTTATAGAGACTCTTGAAGATGTGACAGAGCGCAAAAGGGCAGAAGCAGAGTCAATGAGAGTTGAGAAACTCGAATCTCTCGGGATCTTTGCTGGTGGAATAGCCCATGATTTCAATAATCTATTGTCTGTAATGTTGCGTAATATATTCGCTGCTAAATTGTTTGTCACCGACGAGCAACAAGAGGTTTTGGGTGAAGGACTGGAAATAGCTGAAAAGGCTGGACTCCAGGCGAAGGAACTGGCCCACCGTCTGATTACCTTTGCAAAAGGAGGGGAACCTGTTAGAAGGATTGGCTCCATTTCGCAATTGCTTATGGATTCGGTTGATCTGTCTCTTGGAGGATTCAATATCAGGCGTGAATTTTCCCTGCCAAATGATCTCTGGCCTGTGAAAATGGACGACGTGCAGATCCGGCAGGTAATTAATAACCTGGTGGTCAACGCCCGCGAATCAATGCCCACAGGGGGCAACATTATAATCAATGCCGAGAATGTGAACGTAACAGCAGGTAACGGCCTGCCCCTGAAAGAAGGAATGTACGTCAGATGGTCGGTTAAAGATTGCGGTATCGGCATCTCTCAAGAGGATTTGCAGAAGATATATGACCCATATTTCACGACCAAGCCGACAGGTACCGCAAGGGGGATGGGGCTGGGGCTCGCAATCTGTCATTCAATTATCAAGAAACATGATGGATTTATCTATGTTGAATCCGAACCGGGTGTCGGATCTACCTTTTCTGTATATTTACCTGCATCTCCTCAAGAA
The DNA here is from genome assembly GCA_035685925.1 of Syntrophales bacterium. GTDB lineage: Bacteria > Desulfobacterota > Syntrophia > Syntrophales > UBA2185 > Fen-1135. Next base: position 1,361 of record DASRZZ010000161.1, read on the forward strand.
GGTTCTTTAAAGAAAGATACAACTGATAAAACTGTTAAGAAGAGGGGGAAAATTCTTGTCATGGATGATGAGGAATCAGTGCGAAGTGCAACAGGTATTGTTCTGAATTATCTTGGCTATGAAGTCGAATACGCAAAAAATGGAGATGAAGCTATTGAACTTTATAGAACAGCAAGAGAAAAAGAGCAGCCTTATTCCGCGGTAATACTTGATTTAAATGTGCCGGGCGGCATGGGGGGCAAAGAGACGATGAATGAGTTATTGGCAATAGATCCTCATGTCAAAAGCATCATCACATGCGGCTACTTAGATAATCCTATTATTTCAGAATTCACGAAGCAAGGAGTCTGCCGGCCTATAGATGTACCGTATGATATTGAAAAGATGAAAGAAATACTAGACGATCTATTGAAGTAACATATTACCTAGCCGTCTTTACTTTACTTTTTTGCGTCGGCACATTTCTTTTTCATCAATTGCAGTGCAGGTAAAAAACTTTTGCGTCCTTAATTTAATTACGCTCAAGAATACTATGGATAATTTTATTGATTGCCAACTGTAGCCTTCTACTTATCTTAGTTCAAAATATATTTAATTCTTAAACTTGAGAACAATAGTTATTATGGAAAAGTTTATCTATTAGTATTCGTCAACATGCTAATCTCGCGGCAGCCTTCGAAATAAGCTTTTGCCCATCAGCCTCGCTTATCCTTTCATCCTCTATGTCTTCCCGTACCTTTTGGTAGAGGCGGAGGGAAAGGCAAAATCAAGACGGGTTACCATCGGTCAGATTCAAATATATGGTTTCACTTCACTAGACAATTCTCACACAATTCGAACTTCCAAACGTATTAGGCATACATGAAGAGCACGCAGGGTCGTTTTCCCAGTTGCCGTCAACAAAAAAACGATACTCATACCTCCCTGGCTTCAGGGACATACTTGTCTTCCATACCCCCTCCTTGTCCTTTTCCATAGGGTCTGCATCCGCATTCCAGTTATTAAAATCCCCCACCACTGAAACTACTTTCGCAGCGGGTGCCGGAAATTCAAATTGAATGTTTTTTGTTGAAGGCTCCTTATCGCTATCGTGGCTTCCTCCCATTAATCGATTGCGCGTGTCGTCCAACATCTGTGTCCACACCTGCAATATGCGCTCACGATCTGCTGTAATTCTGTTAAATTCTGCCCCGCGCTCAGCCAATTGTTGCTCAAGAGAACTCCTGATCTTGTGAAACTCCTCCTCAATAAGCTGCCGCTCTCCGATTTCGCGCTGAAGCTCTGCTCTAAGTCTTTCCACTTCCGCTCCGTACCCAGCCAATTGTTCCTCGAGAGAAGTCCGAATTTTGTGAGACTCCTCCTCCATGCGAATTCGCTGCGACATCTCTTTTTCATACTCCACTTTGATATTTTCCCGGTCTCTGAGCAGATCCTGCATTTCATGCAGCTCTGAAGCTAGCTTTTCGATAAAGTCAAATTTCTCCTGGCTATATTCTTCATTTTTCATAAGAAACCTCTTCATGAATAAATAGAAATTAATATTCCTCAACCATCAAATTTTTTCGACTTTATCGTCGACTATACTTATCATACCTATAATTCTAAGTGGGAAACAATAAGAATTAAAAGGAAGGATATTGATAGGTGTGAACTACTCCTGAAGAGAGGGAATAAACCAATGATGACCATATCTGAGTACTCTTCCACGCCGCATCGTCTCCCGTTTAGATGGTTTCTTTATTTTAACGCGTAATCCTCATCTAAGGTTGAGACTTGCCTTTTACTTTTTTATCATAAGGTCTCAACTTCATATCGGATGAGCTATACTCACTCGCAGGTGAAAACGACAAAATCATCTTTCAAATATCCCTCGTCGAATTAAAACTGAGACACACATTCAATCTTCATCTCATCCCTTCTCTCATAATAATCACGGTACCGATCACTTTTAATGGTTCTTCCGGTAGAATTGTGGCGGCACAATTCTTTCGAGACCCCGTCCTCAGCATCATCAATTACTTCATAGATTATACAACCACTCCAGCAGAAAATGAGTGAAAGCCTTAACTGAGAAGGGATTTCGGGCGATGTATGCCGGAAATACACACAGAGACCGCTTTGGCAACATCTGTTGCTCTGAAAGTGTCGGCTATTCTACAAGAGAAAAAATGCGGCACGGATTTCCTCTACAGGCGGTCGTTTCGGGAGAGGCATTGCGGAAAGCAGCCAATGACGCGCCATCAGAGAGCATCTGCGATACAGATTAACATAATTGTTGATAAGACTGTTGATGAATTTGTTGATGATTCACAAAAACTGTCAGTTATTGATGGCTTTGAGCTCTTTGCATGGATATTAGGCAGTATAATTTATTAATAATTTTAATAATATAGAAATTCCACCCCTGATATTGCTGCGTTTAGCGGGATCATTCGAGTCATATAAACCCTTATGCGGGAAGCATACCATTACCCGTCACCTCCTTGATACTTGTTTCATTATAATCTTCAAGAGAAAAGATATTAGATGAACTGCTGTTCGCTTTTTATGGATCTCGGGAACAGGTACGCATTCCCTTTTCATTTCTGTTTAAGGTCCATACCACCACTTATCATATCCGAAGCACCGCCGAATGTAGCCGCATTACCAGATGCCGGCGGTGTATACGTTGTTCCTGGTATGACTTTAGACCTGTTTTCCTGGAATGGTTTCTGGCGGCGTCCGTGGGAAGGTCGCTGGTATCGCTCACCGTATTATGACCATGGCAGGGCTTATTACAATGGCGTTCCAACATTTTATTTTAATGTAGACCCGTTTGGAAAACATACTACCAAAACCATAGTTGGCACGGTCACATTTGGAATTATCAACCGATTCCCCATTCGCAAGTTCAGCAGAACTGGAAGGGTTGGCAGAGCAGCCATTATTGGGATAAGAAAAAGACTTGGGGTGTTCAGGGTTATACTCTGAAGCCACAGAAACAGAGGCAGGTGTTAAGACAACAAAGACAGACACTGTACCAGCAAAAGCCTGAAGTTCAGAAATATCAGCAATTTCAAAGACAGCAAAGACAACCTCAGAGACAACATCACCAGCCTCACGGATGCGGAGGAATGGACGAAGAACATAGAAGGTAGGCGCACAAGAAGTTAAAACGTTACCCTACGACATTGAAATCGATAATCGGTATCACTAAAAATGAAAAGGCAGAGCCAATTGACCCTGCCTCTGATTTATCTTAATCTAAAATATATTTAATTCTTAAACTTGACAAAAATAGTTATTATGGAAAAGTTTGTCTATTAGTATTCGTCAACATGCTAATCGTCATGGCAGCTTTCAAAATAAGCTTTTGACCGTCAGCTTCGCTTATCCTTTTCTTCTCTATGTCTTCCCGTACCCTCTTGGTGAAGGTGTTCAACTTTCTCACTATTGGCATTGTCTCATTTTCTTGA
>DASRZZ010000162.1:0-23298 GCA_035685925.1 Syntrophales bacterium
AACGCTTCTGGAATCAAGGATTCTGTCCGTGGCCGACGTAGTGGAGTCCATGGCTTCACACCGTCCTTACCGTCCCAGCCTTGGGATTAGCGCTGGACTGACGGAGATTACAAAGAACAAGGGTGTATACTATGACCCAGAGGTGGTGGATGCCTGCCTGCGGTTGTTCTACAAAAAGGGGTATAAGCTGAAAGGCTGACGATTACTGAATTAAATCTTGTATATTTCGAGAAATCGCAGTCTTATTAATAGCAGGAAATTATGCTGAGAAAGAAGTGAACTAAGATATCGTGTAAAAAGAGCTCTTTTAAGAGATTGGGCCAAATCTTAAAAATATTTTCGTAAAAATACTAGGTGACCGCAAACTGTTTCCTTTATGTATGAAGTCTTAAAAATATCATTATTTTTAAGAAAATATATCAAATCGTAACTTACAGTAGAGTAGAGAGCTGGCGTAGTAGCTGTATGCTCTATCTCCAGCTCCCCCTCGTCAATTCCGTACGTTCGGTTTTCCCGAATACGGCTTACCGATTATCTTCACCCGGTTGCTTTCACATTTTGAGCCCACGGAGCCTTGGTTGGAACTTCATACAGACCTAACGAATCGTAATAGTACCTGTTCGGATATGCCTTATACCCAAGACTATGGTAGTGGTGTTTCCGGCGCAGGTAGATTCGCATTCTGTAGCCCAAGTAATATCTCAAAGACGACATGGCTTTCGTACAGTTGCCGTATCGAAAGTAGCCTACCCATCCTCTGGCGACTTCATTAACTCTCCGTATCACAACTTCCGTCGGTGTTGCACTGGTCAATTGCTTGATTTCCGCTCGTATATGTTTCAGTGCCTTCTTGGACGGTTCTGTGTGAGGGTATGTTCTTCCGGTTCTCCTTCCTCGCTTCATACCTATGGCGAATCCAAGAAAGTTAAAACTCTCCTGGCGTGCATCCACAATGCGAGTCTTTTCCTCATTGAGCGTGAGGCCCAGTTCTTCGAGAACCAGCTTTACCCCCTTCAGTATCCGGTCGGCATTGCCTCTGCATAGGATAACGCTATCATCAGCATACCTCACCAGCCTTGCTCCCAGTCTCTCCTGCACTTTCTTGATCACCCACAACGTGTCAAGTACGTTCAGGTAGATATTGGCGAGCAAAGGGGATATTACCCCTCCCTGCGGTGTCCCCTTGTCGTTCCCTTTATGCTCTTTCTTACCGTCCTCACGTTCCTCCACAATCGGCGCCTTGAGCCACATCTTGATAAGTTTCAGTATCTGCTTATCCACGATGCGCTTGGCCACCAACTGCATCAGTCTGTCATGAGGAATGGTATCGAAGTACTTGGAGATGTCGGCATCGATTACATCCGTTTTGCCTTCAAAGAGGTGATTCTTTACATCTTCCACCGCCTGATGGGCACTCCGCTTCGGTCTGAATCCGTATGAGTTGTCCTGAAAATCGGCTTCAAAGATAGGCTCGATTACTATCTTCACTGCCATCTGCACTACCCTGTCCTTGATCACCGGTATTCCCAACGGTCTCTTGCCTCCGGTTGCCTTAGGAATGTAAACCCTACGGACAGCCTGTGGCTTGTAGTCTTTCCGCTTTAGCGCCCCGGCAATCTCTTCTAGATACTTCTCGGCTCCTCCTTCTCTCTCCTCGATGCTATTAAAGGTTTCGCCGTCTATTCCCGGCGCTCCCTTGTTCGCTTTGACAAGTCTGTAGGCATGGCTCAGGATGTCCATCCTGTAAACCTTGTCATAGAGAAGATAGAATCGGTACTCCTTCTCCTGCTTGGCCTTCCGGTATAGTTTCCTCTGAAGTTCCCGGATCTGTTCTAGGGTTTCCAGCACTACTGCAATCCCCTTTCCTTTACTTCTTCTGAAACGTGATAAAAGTATTGCCCCTTCCCTCTCTCAAGGTTGTGCTGTCCTTGAGATGCAAGCGGTACTATTGGCAAATCCGACTCCCTTGCCGGCCCGGTAAAACTTCGTTTCCTTATATCTACCGGTTGCCCTCCTGAAGAGCATCGACAAGGGTCTCCCGCGTTCATTCTCGTATGGCTGCCCCTGCGTGCCACCCCTGTGACCCCGGGAGTCCATCTATCGGTTATGGTAGTTTTCGTCAGGATAGATGCTCCGGTCTTCCCCTTAGTAGGAGAGGGTCGACAACTCCATCGTATGTTTCGAGGCTACATCCGGGTTCGCTCTCGCTGCGGCCCGCAGGTTTGCTCGGCTCTCTTACAGAGCCTTTGTCAGGAAACTTAATGCTTCAGGTTACCCTTAACACCTCCCTCCAGCTACGCGGGCGAGCTACCGAACTCCCACGGTCGGACTCTAACCGACTAGTCATACGTTTTACACGGCATACCCTACTTATCAATGAAATTGATGACACTGGGTTGTTAGTGATTAATTATTGAAAGAAGTAAAGCGTTCTTTTCAACAGATATGCTATCTTACACCTAGCATTTGTTAAGGTGACATTAAATAAAAGTCAAGAGTGTCATCACTTCGCTTTCTACCAAAGTGGTAAGCTTAACGTTATGGGAAATAGTAAAGATTACCGTTTGTATTGTTGGAAATTTTGTCGCCTTATCTTTTTGCCAAGCTCCTTCCTCATTGCCGTACCTTTTTTTTCCAAAGTAAATCTGTACTTATGATTTATTCAGCGTATTATGTCACAAATGACATAATATTTCTTGATTTTATGTCATAGATTATATAAACGTATAACATTATCCGGCCTGTGTGTCACTTTGGTAACTATTCTTTTGCCAATCAGCGTGTCAAATGTAACAGAATGAGGCGTCACATGAAGCGGCATATATTTTTTCTCCTCGCGCTTTGTGTTTTGGTTCATTCCCCTGCTGTTTATGCTGCTGAAGCGCTCAACGTTGCCGTTGCGGCGAACTTCATGCAGCCGTTTAAGGAGATTGCGAAATCATTTGAGTCCAAGAGCATGATTTCCGTCAATGCCACGTTCGCCTCCTCCGGCCACCTCACTGGTCAGATCATGAATGGTGCCCCTTACGATATCTTCCTGTCGGCAGATGAAGAAAGGTCTATGATGCTGCACAAGAGCGGTCTTGCGGAAGAACCATTTGTTTACGCTCGTGGCCAAGTCGTACTCTGGTCTGCAAGAAAGGAACTGTGCCGCTTATCAGACTGGCAGGAGGTTATCAAACATCCCTCCGTGAAAAAAATTGCAGTTGCCGCGCCAAAACTAGCTCCATATGGGGCAGCGTCGATGGGCGCAATAGAGCAGAGCCGCCTTTGGGATATAGTGCAACATAAGCTTGTCTACCCGGAAAACATCGCTCAGGCTTTCCAATACGCTTCGACGGAAAGTGTGGATGCTGCCTTCTGCGCCTATTCATCTGCATTATCAGAGGAAGGCAAAAAAGGCTGTTATTTTGAAGTAAGAGAAGCGCGTCCCATAGTGCAGGCGGCGTGCGTGCTTGTGGGGGCGAAAAACAGGGAAGCAGCGAAGAAATTTGTGGATTTCCTTGAATCGCCAGAGGCAGATTCTATAAAGAAGAAATACGGTTATAAATAAGTTATGGACTGGCAGCCAATTTTTCTTTCCTTGAAACTTGCCGCGGTTAGCACCTTTCTGCTCATTATCCTGGCAGCGCCCCTCGCGTATGCTCTTTCCATTACCCGTTTCGCGGGCAAGGCGCTTGTGGAGGCGTTGATCAATCTTCCGATGGCTCTGCCGCCTACGGTACTAGGATTTTATCTTCTTGTCGTCATGGGACCGAAGGGCTTTCTCGGCGGATTCTGGGAGAACGTTACCGGATCTCCCCTGGTCTTCACATTTCAAGGGATAGTCGTTGCTCTTCTTATTTACTGTTTGCCTTTTGCCGTTCAGCCGATGAAGGCCTCATTCGAAAAGATTGATCGTAGCATGTTGGAAAGCGCGTATGTTCTCGGTCTTTCGCCCGTGGCCACGTTTCTCCGAGTCATCATCCCCAACAGTGTAAGTGGACTTGCAGCAGCGGCCATTCTTGTTTTTATCCATAGCATCGGCGCCTTTGGCGTGCTCCTTATGGTGGGTGGCAGTGTACCGGGAGAGACAAAAGTGGTGTCCATTGCCATATACGAAGCAGTAGAATCTCTCGCATACAGAGAGGCAGGTTTGATGTGTCTGGTTCTGATCCCGATCAGCTATTCCTTTCTCCTCCTTCTCAATCTGATTACTCGAAGGAACAGGGCATGGAGCTGAAAGTATCAGTGAAAAAACGACTCGCGACTTTTGAACTGGATGTCAACTTCTCCTGTTCACAGGATAAGCTGTCAGTTCTCGTTGGACCGTCTGGCGCGGGTAAGACAACTATCATTAGGCTGATCGCTGGCCTGAGTAAACCTGATGAAGGTACTATTACTTTCAACGGCGAGACCTGGGTTGACACGAGGAATAAAGTTTTCTTGCCTCCGCAGAAACGAGAGCTGGGATATGTGTTTCAGGATTATCCGCTTTTCCCTCATCTTAATGTTCAGAGAAATGTAGCCTTTGCTGCGTATGACGAGAGCTGTGTTGAGAAATTTATGAAGCGTTTTGGCATATGGCATCTGCGAGATAGAAGGGTCAACACGATCTCCGGGGGGGAGCGCCAGCGATGCGCCATATGTCAGAATTTGGCACGAAGACCCCGCATACTCCTGCTGGACGAACCATTTTCGGCCATAGATGCCATTACCCGCAAAAATTTACGCACGGAACTCAAGCAATTGAATGGTGAGCTTCGTATCCCCATAATTCATGTCACTCATGACATATCGGAAGCAACGCAGCTTGGCGACGAGCTACTGCCTGTTGTACAAGGCAGGATCGTTCCGAGATGGATGTTCCAGTTTCGTCTCAAGGAACTCTCTTTCAGGCGTCGCACCGACATCGAAGATATCTGGGGATATAACGATGCATATGACGAAGACCTCGAGGTGTCCAGTTTATGAATATCGGCCCTTACACATCGGAAGAGTACAAGAATCTTGTCAAATCCTTTCATGGCTGTGTTACGCCAGGTCTCATGATCGGCGGTTTAATGGTTGATCATGCGTTGAAACACATGCCGGAAGGCGACCTTTTTGACGCCGTCTGCGAAACGAGTGTCTGCCTGCCCGATGCCATCCAGCTGCTTACGCCCTGCACTATAGGTAACGGAGGCTTGAAGGTGATTGACATGGGAAGGTATGCCCTGACTTTGTACGGGAAATACGGAGGGAAAGGCGTTCGCGTGTATCTGGATGTCCGCAAGCTTGATTCCTGGCCGAGCGTCAAAACCTGGTTCCTGAAGCTAAAGCCCGAGGATCAACAGGATTCAAATGCCCTGTTGGAAGCGATCGAAGAAGCGCGGACAAGCATCCTGGGAATAGCTGAAATTGAAGTTCAGTCTGATCAGCTGAATAAGAAACGCAAGGGTATTATCGCTATTTGTCCTGTTTGTGGAGAAGCGCACAGTGCGATGTCGCAGGGCTTATGCAGGGCATGCCGTGGCGAAGTGGTGTATCTAAAGCCAGGCGATAACGGTAAGGGAAGGAGGGGAGGCAAGCCCAATCTTACCTTGGTGCCCTTGGAAAAAGCCATAGGCCGCCGAGTTCTACATGATATGACGCGCATCATTCCTGAAAAGGAAAAAGGGGCTGCTTTCCACCGTGGACAGACTATTAGCGCCAGTGATATCTGCCTTCTTCAGCGAATGGGAAGGCTGAATGTATACGTTGAAGACGGCGAGAAAAATGACTCTGGATGGGTGCACGAAGATGAAGCGGCCCTTGCGTTTGCCAGGGCAATGGCTGGCGATGGGATCTCCTATTCTGACACGCCCCGGGAAGGAAAAGTAAACCTGACAGCAGACAGGAAAGGTCTGTTTGTTGTTGACACCAGGCGACTGCTTTCCTTCAATAGGCTTTCCGATGTCATTTGTGCCTCTCGACAAAGCTATTCCATGGTTGATCCTGGAGATAAGGTAGCGGCGGTAAGGGCCATACCGTTGTACCTGAACAGGGAGGACTTCCGCCTGGCGTTGGGCGCAGTAAACGGCCAGCCTTTGTTTCAGGTGTTTCCTCTGCGGCAAGCGAAGGCAGGCATTCTGGTGACGGGAACGGAGGTATTTCAAGGGCTGGTGGAGGATAAATTCATTCCCATCATCAGCGGCAAGTTAGAACACTTAGGCTGCGAGGTTATTCAGAGGCGCATTGTACCGGATGACCGACACGCAATCAGTCAGGCCATCAGCGAATTCATTTCTGCCGGCATAGATCTTCTGGTAACAACCGCTGGTCTCTCTGTTGATCCTGATGATGTAACAAAACAGGGACTCTTGGACGCTGGTGCGTCAGATATGCTTTATGGGATGCCGGTAATACCGGGGGCCGTGACTCTATTGGCTCGCATCGGTCATGTGCAGGTAATAGGTGTTCCTGCCTGCGCCCTATACTTCAAGACGACCGGATTCGATCTTTTGCTGCCTCGGCTGCTTGCGGATCAGTTTCCCTCAAGGCAAGATCTTGCAATTCTCGGTCATGGAGCACTGTGTCTTGAGTGCGAGGAGTGCCGTTTTCCCCAATGCCCCTTTGGCAGATAATACGGAAGAGTTATAAAAATTAAAAAATCAGAGATGCTAAAAAGGAACCCCAAAAATGGGTTAAAATTAAGCCCACAATTATCCCAAAGTTTTTTACTAGAAAGGAGGTCATATGGAAAAGAGGTTCATAACCATTAACGGCAAGCCTCAAATGTTGGTTGTTGATCCAGAAGCTTCCCTGGCGACTGTTCTCCGCGAGCAATTGGGACTGACCGGCACAAAAGTTGACTGTGGCACTGGTCATTGCGGGGGCTGCTCGGTAATTCTGGACGGGGAGCTCGTTCGCTCCTGTATCACGACGATGAAGAGGGTAAAGGACGAGGCCCGGGTGATAACAGTTGAAGGAATTGGCACGCCTGATAACCTGCACCCTGTCCAGTTGGCTTTTGTTGCCCACGGGGCTCCGCAGTGCGGTTTCTGCACTCCCGGCTTTATCGTGTCAGCCTATCTTTTGCTGCATCGAAACAAGAAGCCCAGCCGGGACGAGGTGCGTGACTGGTTGCAGAAAAGCCGCAACACCTGCCGTTGCAGCGGGTATAAACCTATCGTGGATGCGGTTATGGATGCCGCTTCTGTAATGCGTGGCGAGAAGCCAAAAGAGTCTCTCGTATTCAAGTTGCCACCCGATGGCCGGATTTGGGGGACCAACTATCCTCGCCCTTCAGCTGTTGCTAAAGTGACCGGGACATGTGACTATGGTCATGACTTGGGTATAAAGATGCCGCCCAACACGCTGCATCTTGCCCTGGTGCAGGCCAAGGTCTCCCATGCCAACATTCTCTCCATTGACACGTCAGAGGCTGAGAAAATGCCCGGCGTCCATAAGATCGTCACCCATAAGGACGTGAAGGGCAAGAATCGCATCACTGGTCTCATTACCTTCGCCACCAACAAAGGCGATGGATGGGACCGGCCTATTCTTTGTGATACAAAGGTGTTTCAATATGGCGACGCTATCGCCATTGTATGCGCTGATTCTGATAAGAATGCGCGCGCCGCGGCTGAAAAGGTTAAAGTCAAATTGGAGGAACTGCCCGCATATATGAGTGCGCCGACAGCCATGGCTGAGGATGCCATCGAGATCCATCCCGGAACACCCAATGTCTACTTCGAGCTTCCCATTGTCAAGGGACAGGACACGGCATCTCTTATGAAGTCGGCCGCTTATACTGTCGAGGATGAATTCTACCTTCAACGTCAGCCGCATCTGACAATGGAGCCAGATGTGGGACTTGCTTACTTCGATGGGGAGGGGCGTCTCACCATCCATTCCAAGAGTATAGCCATATATCTCCACCACGCCATGATCGCGCCCGGTCTTGGCATTGAGCCGGAGAAGCTGCGCCTCGTTCAGAACCCCAGCGGCGGCACGTTTGGCTACAAGTTCAGTCCTACAATGGAGGCTTTGCTTGGCGTGGCGTGTATGGCTACCGGCCAGCCGGTGTTCCTCCGGTACGATTACCACCAGCACATCACTTACACCGGGAAGCGCTCCCCCTTCTTCATTAAACTGAAGTATGGCGCTGACAAGAAAGGTAAGATCATCGCCATGGAAAGCGACTGGACTGTAGACCATGGTCCATACTCAGAGTTCGGTGATCTGTTGACTTTGCGCGGCGCGCAGTTCATTGGTGCCGGTTATGGCATCCCAAACATCCGGGGCATGGGTAGGACCGTTTGCACCAACCATGCGTGGGGCTCCGCCTTCCGCTCTTACGGTTCGCCGCAGAGTTTTCTGGCGAGCGAAAGCCTGATGGATGAACTGGCCGTGAAGATGGGGATGGATCCTCTGGAGCTACGCTATCTCAATGTTTACCGCCCTGGCGATACGACCCCTGTGGGACAGACTCCCGAAGTCTTTGTCCTGCCAGAGCTTATCGACAAGCTGCGGCCACTCTACAAGGCGGCTAAAGAGCGCGCCAAGCGCGAGTCTACCTCTGAAGTCAAGCGGGGTGTTGGAATTTGCCTCGGTATCTACGGGTGCGGCATTGACGGTACTGACTCTTCAGAGATCTCAGTGGAGCTGACCAAGGAAGGAGTAACCCTGAAAACAAGCTGGGAAGACCATGGCCAAGGAGCAGACATGGGAGCATTGGGAACAACCCATGAAGCCCTTCGGCCCTTGGGTTTGACGCCGGACCGGATCAAACTGGTCATGAATGACACTGGAATCACACCCAATAGTGGGCCTTCAGGCGGGAGCCGACAGCAGGTGGTGACAGGTAATGCCATTAAAAATGGATGCGATCAGTTGCTGGCGGCCATGCGCAAGCCGGACGGGACCTATCGAACCTATGCTGAAATGGTCACTGAAAAGATACCGCTGGTATACAGCGGTAAATGGGTAGCGGCCAATAATGTATTCTGCGACCTGAAGACCTCACAAGGTTCGCCCTTCGCAATCTACATGTACGGGATGTTCATGGCGGAGGTCGCGGTGGATACCAAAAACGGTAAGACATCAGTAGAAGGCTACACGGTCGTCGGTGATGTTGGCAAGATCAACAACAGGCTAGTTGTCGATGGCCAGATATACGGCGGTGTGGCCCAAGGGATTGGGTTGGCTCTCTCGGAGGACTTTGAGGATCTCAAGAAACATAATACTTTACTGGCATGCGGTATCCCATACATCAAGGACATACCGGACAGGTTTGACATCCACTATGTTGAGACTCCTCGGCCCGAAGGCCCATTCGGTGCGGCGGGCGTGGGTGAGCTGCCTCTGACTTCCTCGCATGTCGCGGTTATCAATGCTATCTATAACGCTACCGGCGTGCGCATCACCCATCTACCAGCACTACCGGCAAAAGTGTTGGCGGGCCTGAAGGAAAAAGGAATCGCCAAGTAAGAGCTGAAAATCAGCTCGAAAGAAAGTGGTACCCGGCCGGGGCGGGGGAAACATCACCCCGCCCCGTTCATGTTTTAGAACGAGTATCCTACCCATGGAACAGAGTGAGCTGCGTCGGCTCGAAGACCGTTGTATCCAAGAGTATGCGCCCCCCTGCATGGCTGCCTGCCCGATTCATGTGGATGTCCGGGGCATGATGGGCGAAATCGGCCGCGATGATCTGGATTCGGCACTGAAAATCATTCGGCATACACTTCCTTTTCCAGGTATCATCGGCCGGATTTGCGATCAGCCGTGCCGTGCCGTGTGCAATCGGAAAGATTACGGTGGATCACTGGCCGTTGCCGCGCTGGAGCGGATATGCGCTGACCTGGGGACTTACCATCCAGAGAAAAAACTTGCAGTGCCCCGCAGGGGCAGTAGGGTGGTTGTGGTGGGCGGCGGGTTGAGTGGACTTACAGCGGCCCTCGACCTTGTGCGTAAAGGATATCCTGTAGTACTCGTCGAGGCAAAGGACCGTTTAGGTGGCCAACTGTGGGAAATTCCCGAAGACATCCTTTCACGGTCAGTGATCAAAAAAGAGACCGAGGTTGTTGCTAATTCCGGAGTTGAGCTTCGATTGAACAGAACACTGGGTCAGAATCTTTTTCTTGCTGATCTTCGCGGGGAGTTTGACGCGATTTATCTATCTATGGGAGTCGAGGCTCAAGTCAGGGTTGACCCGGCAACACTTGCGACCAGCCAGCCGGGTGTGTTTGCTACACGTTTACGTGCAGGTTCATATTCACCGATCACGGCGATATATGACGGCCGGCGTGCAGCCGTTTCCATCGATAGATATATCCAAAAGGTTTCAATGACGGCTGCACGTGAGAATGAGGGGCCTCGCGCAACACGTCTTTACACAAAGATGGCTGGAATCACGCCTTTGAGGATTGTACCGATGGTGGACAGCCGAAACGGCTATAGTTTAGATGAGGCGAGGCAGGAGGCACAGCGCTGTATCCAGTGCCAGTGCTTGGAATGTGTGAAGGTATGTGCATATCTGGAATACTATGGCAGCTATCCCAAGAAGTATGTGAGAGAGGTCTACAACAATCTCGCGATCGTCATGGGTCATCGCCAGGCAAACCAGTTAATCAACTCATGCAGCCTATGTTCCCTGTGCCGCGAAGTTTGTCCAAATGACCTTGACATGGGTGTAGTTTGCCGGCAGGCCAGGCTGACGATGGTTGATCAGGGCCGCATGCCAGCCTCCACCCATGAATTTGCCATACGTGATATGCAGTTCAGTAACAGCGAGAAATTTGCCTTGAGCCGTCATCAGCCCGGGACCACGGCCAGCGAGTATGTCTTTTTCCCGGGATGCCAGCTCAGTGCCTCGGCTCCGGAGCATGTAGAGCACGTCTACGCCCAACTGCGCGAGACGACGCCTGGCGGGATAGGGTTGATCTTAAGGTGTTGCGGTGCCCCGGCCGAGTGGGCAGGGCGTATGGATTTGTTCGAGACTATCCTAACAGATTTCCGGCGCGAACATCAGCTCTTGGGACGGCCCCGGGTTATCCTGGCCTGTTCGACCTGCTATCAAATGTTTAAAACCTATTTGCAGGAGGTCGAGGTGGTATCCTTGTGGGACTTCTTCGATCGGCATGGGTTTCCGGCACGAGCGATCCCGTTCGACAAAAAAGGAGTCATTTCGATCCATGACCCCTGCACTACGCGATGTGAACAGTCCATTCAAGACAGCGTGCGGAAGATCCTTGACCGGCTGGGTTATCAAGTGGAAGAATTGCCATTGAGCCGGGACAAGACTGAGTGTTGCAGTTACGGAGGCTTAATGTGGCTGGCAAACCGCTCTTTAGCGAAGACGGTCGTCCAGAGACGAATTGCGGAGAGCCCCTTGGATTACGTCACGTATTGCGCTATGTGCCGAGACTTATTTGCCGCGCAGGGCAAACGCACGCTACACCTTCTGGATCTTCTCTTTGACGGGGAACCGGAGTCGCGAGCTATGCGCGCTGGTCCAGGATATTCCCAGCGGCACGAGAATCGAGCGAGGCTCAAACGCAAGCTTATCAAGGAGGTGTGGGGAGAAGAGATGCCTGGATTACATGATTATGACAAGATAAAGTTGAATATCCCACCAGATGTGCAAACTCGCATGGAAGAACGGCTGATTCTCGTGGAGGATGTCCAACAGGTGATCGCTCATGTCGAAGCAACCGGACGGAAACTTGTGAACGCCAAAACGGGTCACTTCCTAGCCTATCATCGTCCGGGTAATGTAACTTACTGGGTGGAGTATTCCCCTACGCCTGAAGGGGATGGGTTCACAGTTCACAATGCCTACAGTCACCGGATGCTCATCGAAGAAAGTAAGAAGCTATGACCGAAAAAATAAACCAGACCGAATGGGACAATTGGTTGTGTGCCAGCTGCGGAATTGCCTTAGAGCCCAGCAAAGTAACCGTTTCTTATCTGGACAATGCTTACCCGGTTGAGATGCTACGCTGTCCTCGCTGTGGGCTGACCTGGGTACCAGAGGAGCTTGCCCTGGGCAAGATGGCCGAGGTGGAGAAAGTCTTGGAAGACAAGTGAAATGTTCGCTTATGAACATTCTCGAAGTATCACATTTAAGTCCTGTCATAACTTGTTCGCCAAAGGAGTGAAGGTAAGTCTATGATAAAGTTGATACGAACAGTGAGCCACTTACTGGAGGATGGAGAAGATCTGGTTCTGGCCACTATTATCAGCCATGCCGGATCGACTCCCCGCCCTGTAGGAACCAAGATGGTAGTACGTAGGAACGGGACGATTATCGGGACAATTGGTGGCGGTCTAGTGGAAGCCGAGATTTTGAAAGTCGCTCCGGAAGTGTTCAAGACAGGACGAACCCAAGTGAGAACAATTGAACTCATGGGTGCCACGGCGGCCACTGCCGACCAAATGATATGCGGGGGTCGTCTGATGATCATGTTGGAATATCTTGCCGCGGATACCAAGACCATAACGGAAAGCCAGGACCTCATAGAGTATCTGCAAAAAGGGCGCAAGGGGTACCTAGTGAAATCACTGCAAATCTGGCCGGAAGTTGGGCGCGGAGAAAGTTTTCTGATTCAGGATGGAGAGGTAGTGTTTGGCCATTCCTTTCTTTCGGAATCATGGCTCCGGGCTTTTCTCCCAGAGGCTGACAAAATAAAAACCCCCTTTATAATGGAGGCGGAAGACCAGCGTTTTTTCATAGAGCCGACTTTCGTTCCGGGAACCGTCTTTATTTTCGGGGCCGGTCATGTTTCACAACAGGTGGCGGAGATCGCCTCTCTCGTGAAATTCCGTACGGTTGTCTTGGACGACCGGGAGAAGTTTGCAAATTCGCAACGGTTCCCCAAGGTGGATCAGATTGTCGTGCTTACTTCTTTCGAGAAGGCCTTTGCCGACTTGGAGATTGATTCGGACAGCTACGTGGTGATTGTCACTAGGGGGCACCTGCACGATAAAACCGTGCTGGAGCAGGCTCTACGAACCAAAGCGGGATATATCGGAATGATCGGGAGCAGGCGGAAAAGAGACATTCTCTATCAAACGCTGTTAAGCGAGGGGTTTACCCAGGATGATATTGATCGGGTACATTGTCCAATCGGATTGAATATAGGGGGAGACAGCCCTGAGGAGATTGCCGTCAGTATCGTGGCGGAATTGATTAAAGTGCGATCTGGAATATATTAAACATGACACCGCAAGAAGTTACAGCTATCATACTAGCCGCCGGTTCTTCTTTACGCACGAAAGATTTTAAACCCCTGCTTCTCATTGGAGGAATGACCATCCTGGAGAGAACCGTCCGTTTATTTCAGCAAAACGGGATCCGTGATACAAAAGTAGTTGTGGGGCATCGATGGAAGGATTTGGTTCCAGTGCTTCAATATTGCGGTGCCACGTGGGTAGTTAATGAGGATTATCAACAAGGAATGTTTTCTTCTGTGGTAGCAGGAATAAGCAGGCTTGAGGTCGGTCGGGAGGCTTTCTTTCTCCTGCCCGTTGACATTCCCCTCGTTAGATCTCAGACGATTCGAGATCTGCTGAAGGCTTATCCGAAGGCAGGTAGACATATTTTGTATCCGACTTTTCAGGGAACTCGGGGACATCCGCCGTTGATTGCCAAAACTTTCACGGAAAAAGTCAGCCTCTGGAACGGCGATGGTGGCCTCCGGTCTTTCTTGCGGCAACATGAAACCGAATCCCTGGAAGTGGAAGTGGTTGATGAATATATTCTTCAGGACATTGACACCATGGCGGACTACGAGGAACTGGTCTTGCGACACCGGAATTATGAAGTCCCCAGTATTATGGAATGTAGGGAAATCTTGACCAAGAAGTTCCCCGTTGCGAGATCATTGCTGGAGCACTGTCAAAAGGTGGCCCAGGTTGCCTTCCGCCTGGGTGAGGAATTGAATCGATCAGGTCATCAACTGAATTTGGGTCTGATCGTAGCAGGCAGCCTCCTCCATGACATGGCTAAGGACCAACCCCATCATGCCAAGACAGGGGAAAGATTTTTGGAGGAATTGGGTTTTCCCGCAGTCGCCAAAGTCGTGGGGACCCATCAGGATATATTCCTCCGAAAAGAGGATCAGCTAACCGAAGAGGATATCGTTTATCTGGCCGACAAGATGGTTCGGGGCAATCAGCTTGTGCCGTTACAGGAGGGCTATCAGATTGCTAAAGAGCGTTTCGCCACGGACCCTCAGGCGTCTGTTGCGGTCGAGAAAAGGTGGGCTGACGCTTTCCTGATAAAGGAAAAGGTAGAAAAGGGATTGGGTCGAGCTTTGGGATTTTTTTTCGCGGAGCCACTGCCAAATGATCTATTTACTGAGACATGGTGAAATTGAACAAGGCAAAGAAAAGCGTTTCGTCGGGCAGGTCGACTTCCCTTTGAATGAAAATGGTTTGAGTCAGGCCTGCTTGTGGCGGCAGAAACTCAAGGCGGGTTTATTTGAAAAGATTTACTCCAGTGATCTGAGACGGGCCCGTGAAACCGCCCTCATCATCGCTGACAATCACCCAGAGAAAGTTCAGTTGCTTCCGGAGTTGCGGGAAATCAGTCTGGGTGAATGGGAAGGGCTGTTTGTGGCCGAAGTGCAAGTTCATTACCCGGAGGAATGGCAGCGTCGCGAGAGGGATTTGGTGACCTTCCGTCCCCCTGGAGGAGAGAGCTTCCGGGACCTGGCTGTCCGAATCGGACCTGTTTTCAACCAAATTGTTCGAGCGGTTGAGGGGAATATTTTGATTGTTGGCCATGCTGGTGTAAACCGGGTCATCCTATGCCAGGTATTGGGAATGGACACGGCCAACCTCTTCAGGCTTGGACAAGACTATGGTTGCATGAATCTACTCGAGCGTAACAAGGCTGGCTGGCTGGTGGTTGCCATGAATATTCTCGTCGATCAATGGGCGCCGAAAACCTAAGGGATGGAAGCTAAAGGAACTGATTTATGGACGACATGACACGCATGCATGAACTGAAGCGACAAGGATTCTTTTGCAGCCAGATACTGATCATCCTCGGGCTGGAACTGCAGGGGAAATCGAACCCCGATCTTGTGCGCTGTATGCATGGACTGGTAGGTGGTCTGGGCTTCATGGGTGAAACTTGCGGAACTCTCACCGGCGGGGCTTGCCTTTTGGGGCTTTACGCTGGTAAAGGCGAGCCAGCTGAGGAGTTTGACCCACGTCTGTTCATTATGATTGAAGCCCTAGTCAAGTGGTTCAAAGAAAGATTTGGCACGCAATACGGAGGCATTACCTGTGATCATATTCTTGAAGATAACCCGAGAAACCAATTAACCCGCTGTCCACCTATGGTTGCGGAAACATATCAAAAGATCAAGGAACTTCTCGTAGAGAATGGTTTTGATCTCTCCGGAACGGATCATGAATCCTGATTCCAAAGTTATTTCGACAACGGAAAGCGTGTGTCCTGAATGCCTCGGCAGAATACCCGCTGACGTTATCATGAAGAATAGGAATACTTATCTTCGGAAAACATGCACTCAGCACGGGACATACGAGACTGTAATCTGGCGGGGTTCACCAGGCTACGATGCATGGGAAATGAAGAAGATTCCGACACATCCTGAGAAGCCTTTTACGATTGCAGAGCTGGGATGCCCTTACGATTGTGGCTTGTGTCCCGAGCATCAACAAGAGCCCTGCTGTGTCTTGCTAGAGGTAACGCAGCGATGTAATCTGGGCTGCCCGTTTTGCTTTGCCAGCGCAGGTGACAGAACAGATGATGATCCGGATATGTCCACGATCTATTTTTGGTTCCAAAAGCTGATGGCAGCTGGAGGTCCGTTTAACATCCAGCTATCTGGCGGCGAGCCTTGTCTGCGAAATGATCTTCCAGAGATCATAGCGTTGGGAAAGTCGTTGGGTTTTACCTTTTTTCAAGTAAACACCAATGGCTTGCGCCTGGCAACTGACATAGATTTCTTGAAGAAGCTCAAAGATGCAGGGCTTTCCACGGTCTATTTGCAGTTTGACGGAACCAATGACACCATTTATGAAAAAATCAGGGGACATAAGATCCTTTCATCAAAGATCGCGGTTATAGAGAATTGCACCAAATTAAAGATAGGAGTCGTGCTGGTAGCCACAATTGTACCTGAGATTAACAGCCCTGATATCGGCAATATTATCAAGCAGGCCCTGCAATACCATCCAATGGTGCGAGGAGTTCACTTTCAACCAGTCACTTATTTTGGTCGATACCCTTTACCTCCGCAGAACCGGGATCGGATTACCTTGCCCGAGGTCATAACGCTGTTAGAGGAACAAACCGGTGGGCTAGTCAAGAAGGAAAATTTCAAACCATCCGGCGGCGAGAACGCGCACTGTTCGTTTCATGGTAATTTTATTGTTATGCCAGATGGCAGCCTGAAGCCGCTATCCCACCATGAGCCAAATGCATGTTGCTGCAAGCCGATGACCGCACAGGAGGGGAGGGTAAAGTCACAGGCATTCGTCTCTCGCATCTGGGCGGCACCGCCAGCAGACGCACCCCTTCAAATCGATAGCCCCAGCCTGGGAGAGTGGGACACTTTTCTGGCTCGTGCCCGCACCCATATTTTTTCGATTTCTGGTATGGCTTTCCAGGATGCCTGGACGCTTGACCTCGCTCGTCTACGTGACTGCTATATTATAACCGTCGCAGCGGATGGCAGACTCGTTCCTTTTTGCGCGTATAACTTAACTAGCCAACAAGGAAAGGCCCTTTATCGCTGCAATGGCAGATAGTCCTCTCAAACTGACCCCGCTTCATTCCTGGATTGCCCACAAAATTGGAAGTTCGCCCGAGACTTTAACGAGAGAAACGATTATCACCTACCAATTGCGCAAGGTGCGCGAGACGCTACGCCTAACAAAACAAAATAGTGTTTTTTATCGATCCAGGTTGGCTAATTTTACGGCGGATATTGCTAGTCTTGAAGAATTGAAATACTACCCTCTTACTTTGGCTGAGGATATCCGTCGAGAGCCGCTGCAATTTCTTTGTGTCTCACAAAATGAAATCCAGCGTGTGGTTACTTTGGACAGCTCTGGTACAACAGCCCAGCCCAAGCGCCTTTTCTTTACTCGCGATGATCAGGAACTTACCATTGATTTTTTCCACGTTGGCATGTCCACTTTTACTGATCCAGGCGACCGAGTACTGATCCTCTTGCCATGCGAACGGCCGGGAAGCGTCGGTGATTTGCTAGCTATTGCATTGGAGCGAATGGGCGTAAATAGCATCAGGCATGGACTGGTAAGGAACGTGGACCATACTCTAGCCGTCATGGCGAATGCTGGTGTAGACGGGGTAGTTGGAATACCCACACAGGTATTGGCTTTAGTGCGCAACGCCGGGTTGAAGAACTCCAACCAGCTTCGAGTGAAAAGTGTGCTATTGGCCACAGATTATGTACCTCAAGCTATTGTCATGGCCGTAGAGGCTTCTTGGGGCTGTAAGGTCTACAACCACTATGGCATGACGGAAATGGGGCTGGGTGGTGGAGTGGAGTGTCAAGCGCGGCGGGGATATCATTTGCGTGACGCAGACCTTTATATGGAAATCATAGATGCCATCAGTGGCGAGACAGTTTCAGAGTATGAGTATGGCGAGATCGTCTTCACGACTCTCACTCGGCGCGGCATGCCACTGATCCGTTACCGTACTGGCGACATTAGTCGGTTCATTCGCGGAACCTGCCCATGCGGGACGGCTCTTCGATCCCTGGAAAAAGTGCGTAGTCGCATCACTAATAGAGTTGATCTGGGGAATGGCAATTGCCTGACGATGGCTGACTTGGATGATGCATTGTTTCCGGTCAACGGGGTCTGGGATTTCACGGCTTCAATCAGCCGTGAGGATAAGATGGATCGTCTGTATGTGAAAGTATGGGGCACAGAGGAAACCGATGCGCGTATCGTCCAACAGGCAGTGGAAACTATCCCCGAAGTGCGGTTGGCTATAGAGTCTGACCGTCTGCACGTTGTTTCAGTGATACAGAGTGAGGAGGCGTTTGTATTTGCGGGACAGGGAAAACGGATACTCGTGGATAGGCGGCCGCTTTGTGATTGAAGTGGTAACCACATATAACATAACTTAAACTGAAGAGGGGGGTTGGGACTGTAAGATCGAAAGCAAATCGCAGTGAATGACATCAACTGCTACAAATACTGGCATGTAAGTTAGTCAGCAAAATGGGGATGTGTTGAAAGCTTTTGACATGGAAATATAATTGGCATAAGTCGAAGTGGAAACCGGGGGAAAGGGGAGAGGACTTGACTATATGGGACAGGAAGACATCAAAAAAGCTGTGCGGGATCGGTACGCAAGAATGGCGAAGAATACTGGGCTGTATTGTTTTCCTTTCGTGTCATGCTGCGACGGGAAGAACGTCGCGGAGAAGATCAGCAGTGGTATCGGCTACAGCGCTGAAGACTTGCAATCCGTTCCTGAAGGGGCCAATCTCGGTCTAGGATGTGGTAATCCTGTTGCCCTCGCTTCTTTGAAGGAAGGAGAAACAGTGATCGACTTGGGGTCAGGTGCAGGCTTCGATTGTTTTCTTGCCGCCAATCAGGTCGGGAAAAATGGACGAGTCATCGGCGTGGACATGACACCGGAGATGATTGACAAGGCGAGAGAGAATGCCCGTAACGGTGGCTACCGGAACGTGGAGTTCAGTTTGGGTGAGATTGAGAATCTACCGCTTGCCAACAATGTTGCGGACATTATTATCTCCAACTGTGTCATAACGCTGTCACCCAACAAAGAAAGAGTTTTTCAAGAGGCGTACAGAGTGCTTAAGCCAGGAGGACGGCTGATGATTTCCGACATTGTACTAATACATGAGCTCGCTGAGGCAGTGAAAAATTCGATAAGGGCCTATGTTGAATGCGTAGCCGGAGCCGTCATGAAAGAAGACTATATCAATGTTACTAAAAAAGCCGGCTTTCAGGATGTCAAAATAATGGGTGAAAAATCTTTCACGGTGAAAGATCTGGGCGGTCATCCGGAAGCTAAATTCAGCACGGGGATAGGCGGCGAGAACCTCGCAATATGTCTTGCAAGTATAAATATCTGCGCGATCAAACCGGACATGACTTTAAGTAAGTTTCAGTAGAGTAGTAGGGAACGAAATGATCTGCAGCTTTGCTTCCACCGATGATAGGCGTGAGATCAAGAGCCACCTTAGCAACTGACTACAGGACTTAAATACATAATGATCGCATCTATGGCAGTTGCACTGAGAAAAGAGGAGATGCGCAGAAAAGCCAATTATTGAATGTTATCCAGATGTAACATGTTTTCCTTGACATTATGTCAAAAATGTCATAACGAAAGAATTATTCAGAAGTTCCCCGTGGAAATAGTCGTACTGATTAAAATCATTCAATATTTTAGTTAAGAAAATGAGGCTGGGAAAACCTAAAGGAGGTTCTTTTGGAGTCTAATCTCTCGAAGTTGTCATTTGAACGAGCGGTTGAGCTGTTTGAAGAATGGGGTTTTCGCGTTGAAGAAGGTCCCGGGCATGATGAAGTAACGTTAATACTTGAAGGACCGGCCCACTGTTCCTACTGCGTCTATGAAGTTAGCCGGCTGCCGCAAATAGCTGCTGCTGCCTTGCGTGTGCGCCGGAATATTGCCGCAAAAAAAAGCGCGGCTATTTCCAGTACGGCGACATCACAAAAATACCAATACCCTTTGCTGCAACCAATGTTGAATTAACAGGTAATGCCGCCGATTACAAGATCACCTTTGAAATGCATTAAGAAATAGCTGCGGTAAACTGGTCATGGAATCCGGTAACAGTGATGTGCCGGGGGTTGTGATTGAGCCTAAGCAATTCCATGACTTTTCTTTATTTAAACACAAATATTGAGAGCTAAGGATATTGATGCCAAGATTATCTTTGAAAAGCATTAAGCGATGGCTTGCCTTCTCCCACTTCCGTGTCAAGCAACTAAAAATAAAGGAGACGGTCTATGAAAAAAATAGTGTTCTGGGTCATATTTGTTATTGTTTTGAGTCTTGTGTTTTCTGGAATTATCCTTGCCCAGGGCAAGAAGGGTGGCGCTGTGTCTGCCGCGGGTACCTCCGTATGGGATCACCTAAAGAAGGAGGGATTTGCCAAGAGCTGGAAGATGTGGCCGGGAACTACTGCCATGTACCAGGGGCCGGAACCCCACGGTGCATTCCTGACAACATATGTCAATGAGGTCGCATTGACATCTATTAATGCCAAAAAGGGGAGGTTTTCTGACGGGGCAATAATTGCTCAGGAAAATTATTCGAAAGATAAGAAACTAAAATTCATTGCTGTCATGTATAAGGTCAAGGTATATAACCCACATGATGGAAACTGGTTCTGGGCACAGTACAAGCCTGATGGAAGGATCGAGTCAGAAGGAAAGGTAGATGAGTGCATAAAATGTCATGTAGCCCAGAAAGGAAACGATTACGTTTACACGAGCAAGCTTAAGTAAGAGTAACGGCAGATATACAGGCATTCATTTCAGTATGGATGCACTTCTTCAAATAGTCTTCAAATAGTCTTGTAGAGCGTATAGGAAGTTTAGTGCCGCCTTTTCTTTTTCAAGGGTAACGATTTCCGATTGAAATCTTGTAGCTATAGGAAAAATTCGAAAATCAAAGATACGGCAAGGGTCCGATCCGTTCCAATAAAGAAATTTTACCGCCCTGCATATGCATGCTTTCAAACGGTTATCATTAATCCGTTTCGATCAGCCCATGTGTAGATAAGTATTTGAAGCGGTGAATATCGCTCATATACGCAGGTGTATTGATAGCAGGAAGTTATGCTCAGAAAGAAGTGAACTAAAATATCGTGTAAAAAGAGCTCTTTTAAGAGAATGGGTCAAATCTTAAATATATTTTTGTTAAAAATACTAGGTGATCGCAAACTGTTTCCTTTTGATGGCTTCAGAATTGTATGAAGAGGGGAAGGATTTTATCCCTCTATTGCAACAACATTTCCGGTTTGAGTTACTTGAATATCAAAAACAGGGCTGTAGACGTGTGAGAATAATAAATTTTGATGGTAAAAAAGGCAAGACTTATTCCATCAAAGAAGCTCTAGAAAATAAATATTTGCCTTGTACGAAATAGAAAAATATTGAGTGGCACGATATAGGTTATTTTGAAGCGGTGTTATAAAAATATCGTTATGGCAGTTTAGGCGAGTTCCTTGTAAATATGATATGCAACCACTGCTGTTTGTAAAGTGGTATTTTTAAGAGATCGTCAATTATCTTAAAAATAATCGGTATTCGTGAAAGAATTCTTGCAACATTTTTTTATGAAAATATATGGGTGAACTTTACACCTACCTTATCAATAACTCACCATGACTAATTGTATCGCAGATTAACGAAGGAAATGTGCAACGTCTGCATCCACTCTACCTACAGGTGTCTCATCAGCGCTTATCTTGCCAAGATGTAATCATTCATGTCTCGTCTGCGAGAACATATTAGCTCTTTCACGGCATTGCCGAATACTGATTTTTCCAGAGGCTTATGAGTACCTTCAATTATCTCGATTTCCGGATATTCCTTTTTTATAACTTCAATGTACTTTTTCATAAATGGACACAACGCTGTTATACAGTAAGAAAGATGCAGAGCATCAATTTTAAAATCTATCAGTGCTCTGACTCTTCTCAGAATCTTTTCCGGTGCGGCACTCGTTGGGCATCCAGCACAAGAGATCATTCCCATAAGCGTAACCTCCTGATCCTGGTAACGGTCAAAGAATCCCTTCTTCTTGCGCATGTCCCCAAGACACACTGCCGAAGCACAATTGAGTTCCTGCGTACAGTTGGAACAAGTTAAGATGCCAATTCTCGCCATGATGATGCCCTCCTTTTATTTTTTGGTATTTTCTTACTAAAATTCCGAGCTGTCCAAAATGACAAAGTGCCACCGAATTCTGCCATAATGCCCTTGAAACCGTATGGTAATTTTGCTACATTTGAATTAAAGAACAGCAAAAAAAGGAGCGGCACAATGGCGACGAAATCAACAATCAGGAACTCAGGCCCGAGACATAAAAGAAATTACCTGCACACAGTCCTGTTTGCCGTTCCCCCCATTATGGAACTCGACATCGTCGGTCCCATGTCAGTATTTGCAGCCGCCAATCGCATGTGCGGCCACAATGATACAGGATACAAGATCGAAACTATTACCACCGATCCTGCTTGTGTGATCACGGGTTCACTTGGGCTATCGTTTTCTGCACATCGTTACTATCGTGAGATTCGTGGACAGGTGGATACCCTGCTGGTTATTGGCGGTGCCGGTGCGTTAACTATGCGCGAGCCATCGGTGCTGTCCTGGTTACGCCGCATGGCTGCAAAGGTTCGTCGCCTAGGATCAGTTTGCACAGGGGCATTTCTACTTGCAGAAGCTGGTCTGCTTAACGGAAAGCGAGCGACGACACATTGGGCCTGGACTCATAAGCTTGCTTCACGTTATCCCAATGTTGTAGTTGAACAGGATCCGATCTGGGTGCAAAACGGCAACGTTTACACTTCGGCGGGCGTGACGGCGGGAATGGACCTTGCTCTAGGGTTTGTCGAAGAAGACTATGGCAGTGAAGTGGCGCTCAAAGTGGCACGTGATCTTGTCTTATTTCTGCGGCGACCAGGTGGCCAATCACAATTTAGCGTTTCTCTGGCCGCGCAGGCTTCACAAAGGAAAAACATTTTTGAGCTTCAGACCTGGATGGCGGAGAATCTGAGCGGAGAGCTTTCCGTTGAGACTCTCGCGCAACGCGCAGCCATGAGTCCGCGCAATTTTGCTCGTGTTTTTGTCCGCGAACTGGGGTTCACTCCAGCCCGTTATGTTGAACGAATCCGCCTTGAAGCAGCTCGGCACCATTTGGAGCGGTCGGAAAGAAGTTTGGAGGAAATCGCATCGACATGCGGGTTTGGAAGCGCGGAGCTGATGCGGCGTGCGTTTAGTCGATCTCTGGGTATTACCCCGGGGCGTTATCGCGCTCACTTCGGCTCTTTTTAACCCTTCTGCCCGGCTCTCTTGTCTCCGAAACGCCAAAGGAACTCTTGAGTTTGTAGTACAGCATATTTAATTAAGTAAAAGCTCATTGATTAACGATCGAAAGCTCGCATATAGCCAGCGACTTTATTTCTATTGATAACAGGAAGCTATACGCGCTATAATCTGATTTTCTTATTGATGTTAATGTGTTAGACGTTGTTTAAATTTTCATATTTTTGTTCTCTCGTCAAGGATTATCTGGGTTGCAAGCCGTTTGTTGCATGATCACCTCCATGGCTT
>DASRZZ010000163.1:0-8910 GCA_035685925.1 Syntrophales bacterium
AAAGTATCATGACAAGTACAGTGAGATGTACCTATTCTTCAGTGCCGTAAAGCCGGACATCATCGTGACCCATCAGCCCGCATACGGGATCCATGATCAGGTTACATCAGACGGACCCATCGGCTCCATGGCGCTCCGCACCTATTGTGAGGCAAATCGGGTAATGATGTGCCTGACCGGCCATATCCATCAGAGATGGGGGGTCGATCTAATCGAGAAGACTCTTTACCTTAACCCCTCAAATTTTGGCGAAGTGACCCTCACATCCGGGAATGTTATCGAAGGAGGATTCTACTATTCTATTAAGGCAGAACATGAGCAGGTGACCGGAATTATATTCAAGAAATTCAGCAATGGCAGGATCTATGATATAGCCGACTATTACATCGAGGATGAAAAATTGATCGAAAAAATCATAGACCAGGAGAGATACGACGCCCTGAAACTGGGGAAGAACTATGACGAAAAAGAGATTAAAGACTCTCACATCCCTGAAATAATATTGTATAATGAGATAAAAAAGTTTTACAGAAAATTTCAAACCCAAGAGACGGAGGCAAGACTCGACATCCTGGAGGAGGCAACTTCCCTCATCGAAGATAAACTGCACGCCAATATCGCAATGGATGTTCTGGGCTCCGTCAATTTCGGCATATCGCGCTCAGAGTCAGATTTGGACATCGTTCTTTATCTGCGCTGTGACGCTGATTACCGGGAATGCGATGGCAAGTGCCACGGTGGGACCAAGGCGTGTAGCTTCCTTAAAGATGCGGAAGAGATGGTTGCCGAGATACTCAAGGACAAATATGAGTACCAGATTATTGATACCGTTGATCTGAATCGTGTTGAAGAAAGTATCCGGGAAAAGAATTACGAATGTGGAACACTCCAGCGCTTTGTCTTTTACAGATCTATATGCCGCCCAATAAACTACCGGGTAATCTCTCCATTAGAAGACATGCTCAACCGGGATATGATATTCCGTAAGGAGATTGAAGGAAGCCTCCAGATATATTTCAGGATATTTGCAGCAACGTCCAGGCACGTTAAATCGTTCATGAAATACGAGGCCCGTCTGGCGGACTTGGGCGTCAAACTGCCTGACCTTATCAGGGAGAAGGTGAAGCTTTACTTGGGTGAATCCAAAGGAGAATATTCCAGTTCACCGTAAGAGCTAGCATCGGCATGACTCAAGAAAATACGTCGCAGGCCATAGAAGTGACCACATGAAGAGAATTACAGGAGGCCAGTTCTTCACTACTGGAACTATGAGATGAGCGCCATGATAGAAGCCCTTTTCCCTGGTATCCAGCATTTGCAGAACACACATCCACTGGTGGTCCATTTTCCGATTGCCGTTCTCTTCGGTTCTGCCCTCTTTTATCTGCTGGTCCCCTTGAGCTCAAGTGAGGCCCTGGCAACCACGGCATTCTCCCTACTCATCATAGGCATACTGGTAGCCGCCGCGGCAGTCCGCAGTTGTATATATGCTGAGCCCGGTGTAATACTCGCCTCCTCTGTACGAGGATACCTGCTTGAGAAACATCAAAACTTCATGATAATGACCTTATTCATTGGTGCTGTCCTGGCTATCTGGTCAATTATCGCAAGACCATTCCTGAGAAAGGGCCGGGCATTATTCATCCCCTTGTGCTTTGCGTTGCTCGCGGTGATGCCCATTGGCGTCGCCTATGGAGCACTGATGGTCTACGACTACAATGCGGGAGGACATGCCTATCCGCAACCCATTGAATTCGTCAAGTAGCAATTCCTGTGGGCCAAACGGATATACTATCCATTCCGTATCACATAGATGTAGAGGTGTTTAGAAGTATCATGCCCCAACATTCACCGGAAGTCTCCTATTCCCCGCACGACAGGGATTCAAGAAATTTTGTCAGAAAATTACTCTTCGAAGGTTCTGATATTCATGAAGATGGCAAATGCCTGCGTGCTGGGCTTCTCATGGACTTGCGTACCGAAGGATGGGTAGGGATACCTCACGGAGGAATTGGTATGGGAGCAATCATGGAACTTGCCATGATGCTTAGCAACTATCCGCAAAATGCAGGGTCTCTCTATCCATTGTCAGCGGATTTTCGCATGGGAGGGCCAAGTGTAAAGATCGGAGACAGGCTGATCGTCCAGGTTTCAGAGGAAGATGATGGAGCAAGGGGTATAATATCCGCAACTCCGGATTCCCCTCCATATCTTTCGGCCTTGATTAGATACAGACAAGCAGGCTCCAGCAAGAGAGACTTTTTTGCATCGCACATTCCGGGCAGAATTTCAGATATTGAGAATAAACTTCTGCCCTTGCCATATTACAAGAATTGTTTCGTCTGTGGCGTAGGGCGCATTCATCCCGGGCTCAAGAGGCGGTTCCATTTTTTAGACAGCGATGTGTCGTCGAAAAAAGTAGTCGTTTCCACAGCTGGCTTCGACGCTCCGGATAGCGAATCCTTTAACCTCTTTCAAAAAAACAATATGATCCATCCCATAGCATGGCTAGCTCTCTTGGATGAGACGATGGGATGGGCAGGCTTCATGGCGTCCGCGAGCGGCGCCGTAACCGTTCGCATCTCTTACACCCTTTATCGCGATATCCGTGTCGGAGAGGGGATTGTTGCCTTCGGACGCGGTGACAGGGTGAGAGGGGATGCCGGATCCAGGCTGTTGTTCTGGGCTTCCGGCGGGGTAGCTGCCGTCAATGAGGCTGGTATGTTTGAAACCGTAATAGCAGCGTCAGGGCAATGGTTGGGTGTGCCGGACCTCACTCGGCAGATGAAAATAGAACTAATGCCTAAAGAACTTACCGAGCGGGCTTTTGGATTTGCTGGCGCGATGTGATCTGGCGACTGATTTTTTACCCCTGTTAAGAAGATTGACGTAGAATGAGCATCCCCGTGTCGAAAGTTCGCAACAGAATTGGATAGTAGGATAATTACTTGACCCCAGCAAAGTCTATATGAAATACTGGTAAGAATCTTGATCAAATATTTATCATTTCTCCCGGAGGTGATCCATGAAAATTACAAGTCTCGATCAGGTAGAAAAAACGAAGATGGCAATGGAAGGGGTTAAGGATGTCCTGAAGCAGGTGCCAATATCGAAATCTGACGGCACACCTATATATTCTTTTAGGGTATTCACGATCATGCCTGGTGGTCACACCCCTTATCATACCCACCCTTTTGAGCACCTTAATTATATTATAGAGGGTGAAGGCGTGCTTGTTGAGGAAAGTGGTGAAGAGCAATCGGTGAAGAAAGGGGATTTTGCCCTCGTACTCCCTGGCGAAAAACATCAGTATAAAAACAGGTCAAAACAGAATTCCATGGTTATGATCTGCGCGGTGCCGAAGGAATACGAGTGATCTTTACGACAAACATAGATTACGTAGTCCCTTTTCAAAGTTAGAATGTCCCGACCATCAGATAATTGTTTGCCTACCTAGTGACATGGAAAAAGCCTCCGATGTGAGCAAGAAGGTCACCCTGCTTGTTACGACGGCAGCGTCTTTTATCACTCCCTTCATGGGATCTTCCATCAATGTCGCTATCCCGTCCATTGGCCGAGAATTCTCCATGAGCGCTGTCCTCCTTGGCTGGGTTGCTTACTCTTTTCTGCTTGCCGCCGCTGCTATCCTTGTTCCTATCGGGAAGATCGCCGACATCTGGGGAAGGAAGCGTGTCTTCTCTCTCGGATTAGTCATCTACACGCTGTCTTCCTTTTTCTGCGCCGTTGCCGATTCCTCATATTTCCTGATCTCTTTCAGACTGCTCCAGGGTGTTGGCGGGGCCATGATTTTCGGGCCGTCCATTGCTATTCTGACCTCTGCCTTTCCGGCTGGTGAGAGGGGCAGTGCCCTTGGCATCAATGTAGCCTCCGTTTACATAGGTCTATCTGCTGGGCCTTTCTTGGGCGGCTTTCTCACGGAACATCTCGGCTGGCGGAGTATATTTCTGATCAATGTCCCTCTCGGTTTAACGATCTTAATCCTTGTGCTTTGGAAGATTAAGGCGGAATGGGCAGAAGAGAGACACGAACATTTCGATCTTAGAGGCGCCCTCCTATATATGGCAGCACTTTCGGCTTTGATGTATGGATTCTCTTCGCTAACGCGAGAACTCGGGGTTTGGCTTGTCGCCGTAGGCCTGATTTTGATTATTATCTTCACCGTCCGGGAAAGAAAGGTAAAGAACCCTCTTCTCGACATCACCGTATTTCGTCATAATACAGTTTTTGTCTTCTCGAATATAGCGGCCCTGGTAAACTATAGCGCCACTTTCGCAGTGTCCTTCCTCCTCAGTCTTTACCTTCAATATATAAAAGGGTTGAGCCCTCTCCATGCCGGCATAATCCTCGTTGCACAGCCGGTTGTACAGGCCATTTTTTCGCCTTTTGCTGGGAAACTTTCTGACAGGATAGAGCCTGGTATTGTCGCCTCCACAGGTATGAGCCTCACCGCCTTCGGCCTGGGGCTTTTGATACTCCTCAACAATCAGGCATCCATTTTTTTCATTGTGACCATCCTGTGCATGTTGGGATTAGGTTTTGCACTTTTCTCTTCGCCGAACACCAATGCCATAATGAGCTCTGTAGAGCAGCAGTTTTATGGTGTTGCATCCGGAACTCTGGCCACTATGCGCATCACTGGGCAAATGTTGAGTATGGGGATCGTGATGCTGATCTTCGCCCTTCACATAGGAGATGTTCGTATCACGCCGGAAGAGTATCCATCGCTCATTAGAAGTATGCACAGCTCCTTGATAGTGCTGAGTCTACTCTGTTTCGGCGGCATTTTTGCTTCGCTAGCCAGAGGCAAGATCCGTTAGCGTTTTGCTTTTCATGGAAGTTGTGTTCAGATTCTGCGACTTTAATAGAGCAAGGTGGCTTAGAAAAAAGGATAGGAAACAGCAGAAATTTAAGTTAAAATGAATTAAAAGTGGGCCAGTTGATGAACGGCAGCGAAGAACTAAAATTTAAAAATAAAATCTGTCTCCAAATATGGAAGGAGGCTTGCACATGCTGATGATCGAAGACTTGCAGGTGAACATAGGTGACCGGGAGATTCTCAAGCACATCGATCTGGAAATCAAGGAGGGGGAAACGCACATTTTATTTGGTCCGAACGGTTCGGGCAAGACAACGCTTCTCATGACAATCATGGGCTATCCTCAGTACACCGTTGCAGGGGGGAAGATTTTTTTCAAGGGCGAAGATATTACTCATATGCCCATCAATGAAAGGGCAAAACTCGGTATTGGCATGTCGTACCAGCGTCCGCCGACGATTCATGGTCTCAAGACCAGACAGATGGTGGAGATCTGTGGAAAAGGAAAGGCTGATCCCGAAACACTAGCCGCAGATGTCCATTTTACGGACTTTCTGGACCGCGATATTAATGCAGGTTTTTCCGGAGGCGAAATAAAGCGGTCAGAGCTCTTACAGCTAATGGCCCAGGACGCGGACTTGCTGCTGTTCGACGAGCCAGAATCGGGCGTGGATCTGGAGAATATTTCCCTCATCGGAAAGTCCATCAGCAAACTTTTGCAGAGAGAATTCAAGGCCGATGCGGGAAAGTCTCACAAAGAACAGCGAGCGGAGCGGACTAAAATGGGACTCATTATAACCCACACCGGCTTCATCTTGGACTACGTTACAGCGGACAAAGGGCAGATGCTGTATGATGGATATTTGAGCTGCAGAAGCAATCCGACGGAAATATTCAACTGCATCAAAGATGCGGGATATCAGGAGTGTTTGCGATGTACGATGTAATTGATGAGAAGGCTGCCCAGGCCAAGGATAAGAAGGCGGCTATTGGGCCTGATGTCGATCTATCGTCTTTCACGGCCGACCCTGTTGAGCATACCTACTTGGATGACCTCACTAAATTGCCTGTGGCAGACAAGGAGAAAATAATCCAGACAGGCGTGGATGCCACGGAGACTGGGCGTTCAGGGACGTATCTTCAAAAGGACACAGCGGTCGTGCATTCGCATTCGATGCAGAAGGGTTTGGAAGTTATTCCCATCAAGCGTGCCCTCAAAGAATGCGACTGGATCAAGGATTATTACTGGAAACTTGTCTCTGTTGACGCGGACAAATATACCGCCCGGGCGCATCTCAATCTGCATGACGGCTATGTCATTCGGGCCCTGCCGGGAAGCAAGGTTATTTATCCTGTACAGGCTTGCCTGTATATCGACAAGGAGAATCTGAGTCAGTATGTCCATAACCTGATTATCGCCGAAGAGGGGGCAGAGCTTCATGTGATTACCGGCTGCGCGGCGGCGTCGCACTTGAAACGCGGCCTTCATGTGGGCATTTCAGAGTTTTTCATCAAGAAAAATGCCAAATTGAGTTTCACCATGATACATAACTGGGCCGAGGAGATGATAGTCCGTCCGCGTTCGGTCGGCACAGTTGAAGAAGGCGGCCTCTTTTTAAACAATTACATTTGCATGAAACCGGTAAAGTCTTTGCAGATGTATCCGACGACCAACCTCGTGGGTAAGGGGGCAGTCTCGCGTTTTTATAGTCTACTGGTGGGAAGTCCGGGATCGGAGCTCGATGTAGGTGGCCGTATTGCCCTCAAAGCTGAAAATACACGGGCGGAAATAATCGCCCGTGCAATCAGCAAAGGCGGCCGGATTATCTCCCGTGGTGATCTGATCGGCGAAGTTCCCGGCGTTAAGGCCCATCTCGAATGTCGGGGTCTACTCTTAAAAGGCGGTCTCATCCATGCGATTCCCGAGCTCCAGGGAAAGGTGGATGGCGTAGAGATGTCACATGAGGCAGCTGTGGGCAAAATTGCTCAGGAAGAAATACAGTATCTTATGTCGCGGGGACTCGGGGAGAATGAAGCTACGTCTACCATAGTCCGTGGATTTCTAAGTGTCGACATTCCGGGGTTGCCGGCGCAATTGAAGGCAGAAATCGACCGGGCTGTGAGTCTCAGCGAAAAGGAACTTATGTAGCGCGACACTACGAAACATTTCCAACCAGTATGGGCAGTAACATTTTCCTTCCCTTTCGCCTATGTGCTCTACTTTCTAATTAATAAACACAATCGTTGCAAGAACCTTAACCAAGAGGAGGTGTGCTATGCGGTTCTTATTGAAGGTCAACATTCCCGTCGAATTCGGGAACGCCGCCGCGAAGGCTGGAAAACTCGGCGCGACTATCACATCCATCCTGGCAGAATTGAAACCCGAGGCTGCATACTTTACAGATACCAATGGTCAACGCACCGGATTCATTTTTCTCGAGATGAAGGATGCTTCTCAAATACCGGCTATCGCTGAACCGTGGTTCCTAGCGTTCAATGCCAGCATTGAGATTCACCCGGTCATGATACCTGAGGACTTAGCCAAAGCCAGCGGCGCGATCGACAAGGCGGTCAAGAGATACGCCTGATTGACGGGCGGCATTTCGACAGGAAGCTGAGAGTGTTTAAACTAGGCCGTCTCTGGTATTTCTGTCTACTGTTTGTAGTGAGTCATTTACTCCCTTTTTTCGATAGAACCCTCAATATCGATTTCATCCCTTTTCTTGATACGGGCTATCGTGGTGACGATAGATGTGCCCACCCTCTTGCATATCGTTTGTGAGGCATTCTATCAAAGTTTCGCAATCTGTTCCGGGGTGAGAATTTTGCGCCACTCGATTTTCATCTGTGCCTTCTTGTCCGATAGTTGCTCGCGAAGTTTCCTTATCTCCTGATATTTTGATTGTATGAACAGCAGGAAATATACCGACCACAATGATATATACCAAGCGTCCAACATTACTATATGCTTTCAAATAGACGCTCGATCGTCTTAAGCGTTGGTGGATAAAATGTATTCACTTTAAGGTATCCAACTGCTTCAAAAGTATCCAGACTAACCGTTGAACAGGTTGATTAATTTTTGGGGCCTTAGCGATAAGCCTCGGATGTTTCTATCTTTTGTTACTTATCTCCCTTCTGGTACATTTCTTGCCATATGATCAAATGAAAATAATCCATTCTTAAAGTGATCTTATCCAACGCACTCATTAGGAGTTGTAACGTGAAATCTAATGCAATCGGATTTCATAAGAAGATTGCCGTTGTTCTACGCGAATAATACGGGCTCATTGGACATACTGTGCAATTGACTAATATCATTGCTAAAGATGCCGAATATAACGTTCACGTATTTGCCAACAAATGGCAGAGAGTTCATTTTGAATGAGACGTTTGATTGCGTTAAGTGCAATATTTATCTTTGTGTTCATTACGGCGGTCATTGTCACAGATAAATCTTCAATAATGCCGACGAGCACACAAACGCCTAAACTAGTTACAGTCAAAACAATCAAAGAACCCAATGTAACTTTAACTGGCACTGTTAAAGAAACCACCAATACCACAATTGTTGTT
Source organism: Syntrophales bacterium (assembly GCA_035685925.1). GTDB lineage: Bacteria > Desulfobacterota > Syntrophia > Syntrophales > UBA2185 > Fen-1135. The sequence continues at coordinate 8,414 of DASRZZ010000163.1, forward strand.
GATAGAATTATTAAAGATAAAAAAGAAACACTGGAATTCGCTTTGGATAAAGCCGTCGAGAAAATCAAGGCGGGCGATAAGGTAAAAGTCAGCTACATCAAAAAAGAAGGTAAGTATATTGCCAAGCGAGTGGTCCTGATCGTTCCCGAAATGACTACAAAAAAGGTCACTCGAGCTAAAGTGGTAAAACAAGAGGCACATTGAAGAAGCTCTCGTTCTTGAGCGAGGTTAGTTGTGCAGGAGTTACATTTATGAACTACAGTCTAAAGTTGTCTATATGTCTTGTGCTCCTAATTGTGGCATACGGCTCGGTTGCAGCAAAGGGGGAAAAGACCGTCGCTGTCCTGCCTTTTGCCATACATAGCGGGGAAAATATTGACTATGTAGGACAGGGCATTTGGGACATGCTCTCTTCCCGGATAGCTGTTGCTGACAAGATAGAGGTCATCAGCAAAGACTCCGTCCTCCAAGCCCTCAAAGGGAAGGAGGGGAAGGAT
>DASRZZ010000164.1:0-5597 GCA_035685925.1 Syntrophales bacterium
CTTCACTGAGGAAGATGGATGCTACATGGCCTTCTAGGTGATTGACTCCCACGAATGGTATATTTAAAGCTAATGCAATAGCCTTGGCCGCTGACAAACCCACGAGCAGTGACCCAACCAGCCCGGGTCCCCTGGTCACAGCTATTCCTTCTATATCGTTTAACCTTGCGGAAGCACTATTCAGCGCCTCCAATATGACTGGTATGATCATTTCCATGTGTTTACGAGATGCGATCTCCGGTACCACGCCACCGTACATTTTGTGTAGATCCACCTGGGAAGCAATGATATTGGAACGAATTAATCTCCCATCCTCGAGGACAGCTGCAGCCGTCTCATCGCAGGATGTCTCTATTCCCAAGACGCGCATCTTTTACTCCCAGGGGCCACTTTCCTTTTTACAAATAGCGCTAGATCATATATAAGTAGGCAACCTTTGTAAATAACTTTTGAGTATTCAAGAAAGTCATCAGGAATCGCGTATCATGGAAATTACTACAGACTTCTTGGTATTGGGCAGCGGTATAGCAGGATTAAGTTTCGCCATCGAGGCAGCCGATCTCGGTACCGTCGCCATCGTGACGAAGAAAACAAAATCTGATTCAAACACAAACCTGGCACAAGGCGGAATAGCTGCGGTCTATGATGAAGCGGACCGCTTTGAATACCACATCAATGATACCATGACCGCCGGTGCCGGTCTCTGCAAAAAAGAAGTTGTCACGTTTGTCGTGGTTGACGGTCCCGAAAGGATAAAGAAGCTTCTGGAGTGGGGGGTGGAATTCACAAGGACCGGGAGCGGTGGCACCGGCGAGTATGATCTGGGACGAGAAGGCGGACATTCCATGAGGCGGGTTCTCCACGCGCGGGATCTGACGGGCCAGGAGATAGAACGCGCCCTACACGAAAAGGCCAGCCTAGAGAAGAATATAAAGATTTTTGAAAACCACATCGGGATCGACCTTATATTGGAATCAGCCATCCCGGGAGGAAAGAAGGGCTCCCGGCAGAAATGCGTCGGGGCCTATATACTGGATACGGATGGCGATCAAATCCATACCGTCAAGGCAAAATTCATTATTTTGGCCACGGGCGGCTCAGGGAAAGTATATCTTATTACGACGAATCCCGATATTGCCACAGGGGACGGCATTGCTATGGCTTACAGGGCGGGAGCCTTAATAGCCAATATGGAGTTCATCCAATTTCATCCCACCTGCCTGTACCACCCCGAAGCGAAGTCTTATCTCATCAGTGAAGCACTCAGGGGAGAGGGAGGTGTATTGAGATTAAAAGATGGGGCTACCTTCATGGAGAAATATCATCCTATGAAAAGCCTTGCACCCAGAGACATTGTTGCCAGAGCCATCGACACGGAATTGAAAAAATCCGGGGATGAGTATGTTCTGCTCGACATAACACACAAGGACGGAGATTTTATAATCACCAGATTTCCCAACATCTACAACAAATGCCTCGCTTTCGGCATTGACATCACAAGGGATCCCATCCCTGTCGTTCCTGCCGCTCATTACCAGTGTGGAGGCGTCTTGGTAGACCATTACGGAAAGACTAATATTGAAAGGCTCTTTGCTTGCGGTGAGGTAGCATGTACAGGGCTTCACGGCGCAAACCGTCTTGCCAGCAATTCCCTTCTGGAGGCGTTGGTATTTGCTCATCGTTCCTTCGTCAGAATCGCGGAATCCTTTTCTACTGTGAAGGATGATCCTATTTCTATCCCCCCCTGGGATCCCAGAGGCGCAACGGAGAGTGACGAATCTGTCGTCGTAGCCCACAACTGGGACGAGGTAAGAAGATCCATGGGTAATTACGTGGGCATCGTTCGCTCAAATAAGAGGCTGGAGCGCGCTCAAAGGCGGATAGACCTAATCAGCGGTGAAATAGATGAATACTACAGAAATTTCATCGTCACGAGGGACTTAATCGAACTTCGGAATATTGCAACGGTGGCAAAGCTGATTATCCAGTGCGCCAGAATCAGAAAAGAAAGCAGGGGGCTTCACTACAACATAGACCATCCGGAAAAAAATGACAGGGAATGGTTGAAAGACACAGTTATTTCCAAGGACGAGCTGACACATAGTGAAGAAATAGAGCGAGCGTAGATTTTCACCCCTCCTTATCGCCAGATGGGATTAGCCGAAAACCCTCCTGAAAATAAAATCAATATTCTTCAGAAAATTGTCGATCTTGAAAGCATCTTCAATATCTGTTGCGTTAATGTACGCCATCACCTCTTTGTCTTCCAAAAGCAATCGCTGAAAATCCGTACCCTCATTCCATGACCTCATGGCATCAGCCTGAACAACTCTATAGGCATTTTCTCTGGACATTCCCCGCTCGATGAGTTTCAACAGCACCATCTGGGAAAAGATGATCCCCTTGGTCATGCTCAGATTTGCAAGCATTCTGTCCCTATCGACGACGAGCTTTTCCACCAGTCTAGTAAATCTATGGAGCATGAAATCGAGGACAGTCGTGGCATCTGGAGCAATAACCCTCTCCACGGACGAGTGACTGATATCCCGCTCATGCCAAAGGGCGACGTCCTCCAGCGAAGCCAGCGCGTATGACCTCATCAGACGAGCCAGTCCGCAGAGGTTCTCCGACAAAACCGGGTTCCGCTTGTGAGGCATGGCCGATGAGCCTTTCTGTCCGGCTGCGAAATATTCTTCCACCTCTCTGACTTCCGTTCTCTGAAGCAATCTAATCTCCTGGGAAAATTTATCGATAGAAGAAGCAATTATGGCCAAGGTGGTAAAAAATTCGGCGTGTCTGTCCCTTTGGATAATCTGCGACGATATGGGCGCAGGTTTCAGCCCCAGCTTCTGGCATACATATTCTTCAATTGAAGGAGCGACAAAGGAGAATGTCCCGACGGCGCCGGAAATCTTGCCATAGCTGATTGTATTTTTTGCCCGAACCAGACGTGTCAAATTCCTCTCCATCTCCTGGTACCACAGGGCCATCTTCAGACCAAATGTTATGGGCTCAGCATGAATCCCGTGAGACCTCCCTATCATCAGTGTATCCCTGTGCTCCAGCGCCTTTCCCTTCAAGACCGGCAAAAGCAGGTTTATGTCATCAATGAGTATCTGTGCTGCTTGCTTCAGGAGAACGGCAAACGATGTATCCAGGATGTCCGATGACGTAAGGCCCATATGAATATATCTACCGTCTTCTCCTACCTTTTCCGACAAGGAAGTCAAAAAAGCGATCACGTCATGTTTGGTCGTCTTTTCTATCTCTTCGATCCGGGCTATGTCAAATGCGGCTCTTTCCTTAATTTTCTTGAAGGACTCGGCGGGAATATCTCCCTTTTTGGCCATTGCTTCACACGCCAATATCTCTATATCGAGCCACGTCTGATATCTGTTTTCTGGGCGCCATACGCCGCTCATTTTATCTCTCGAATATCTCGGAATCAATCTTCCTCTCCTCCTTGCATCTTTCGTGTTCTTCTCGAATTAGTCTCATTGCTTTCGGAATATAGAACAAATTGTCCGAAAAATACATCAAAAAAGCTATATATATTGCCACGTATGACGTATAATAAGTTGTGTGAAAAATGGCGACTAGAATCAGGGCTGTCAGTGCGCCTTTGCAATTCATATATTGAAATCCTGTGCGATATTCTCCAGGGAGACAAGGAATGGATATTTCTGATTTTAGAAAACCGGATTTTGATATAGACACGTTTTTTTTGAACAGGTGGTCCCCGCGGAGCATGTCTGGTGACGAGATCGGTCGAGACATCTTATTCTCTCTTTTCGAGGCTGCCCGATGGGCTCCATCGTCAAATAACAACCAGCCATGGCGTTTTATCTATGCGTGCAAAAATACGGATTACTGGCCCATTTTCTTCGACCTTCTGACAGAACAGAATAAACTATGGGCGAAAAATGCCGCAGTATTGATAGTCGTCATTTCCAAGAAAACCTTTGATTATAATGAAAAACCAGCGCGCACTCATTCATACGATACAGGGGCAGCCTGGGAAAATTTCGCACTTCAAGGTTCATTGAAGGCCCTTGTAGTCCATGGCATGCAAGGTTTCGACTACGACAAGGCAAGGAGGACTCTCAATATTCCAGACGTCTTTCAGGTAGAGGCCATGATCGCCGTTGGGAAGCATGGGAAGAACGAAGATCTTCCAGAGGTCCTCCGGGAAAGGGAAATCCCCTCGCCACGGAAAAACCTGTCTGAAATTGTCATGGAAGGAAGCTTCACCCTCGATAGCAAAAATGCCTGACTTCAATCACACTTCAGAAGATGTTGTGCCTATCTGTTTCTGTGAACTGTTTTTATCTGAAGATTAGTTGCTCTCATCATAGCGTCCACCGCAGGGATGGCATTTCCTCTTCTCTCTGTAACATGGAAACGATCTCATAACAGCAGCCAAAATCGTCGCCGCGCAAAGGAAGAAAATATGTTTCTATTCAAAAAAATAGTTGCTCCCCTATTCGCCCCCGTAACATTGATACTTGGATCTCTGCTTATCGGCCTCGTTCTCCTTTTGTTTACAAGGAAACAGAAAACGGGTAAAGCGATCATGACCTTTGGCGTCATAATGCTCACAATTCTCAGTTATGAATCATTTTCCGACCTGCTCTTGATCCCCCTTGAGCGGCAGTACCATCCCCTCATGATTGAGAGCACTGCCAGCGGTTCGCCTTCTTCTGATGTCATTCATTCCGTCAGGTGGATCGTCCTTCTCGGCGGCGGGCACACAGCCGACCCAAAAGTACCCGTCACGAGCCGGATATCATATGAATCTCTCACACGCCTAGTGGAATCTATCCGTATCCACAGACTAATTAGGGGCAGTAGAATTATCCTTTCCGGAGGGGCCGTCTATAACTCGCCGCCCGAGGCCCGCACATTCTCTAAGGTTGCTGAAATTTTCAATGTCAATGAAAGAGACATGGTGTTGGATGATGTTTCCAGAGATACGGAGGAACAGGCTCAGAATATCCGTCCTATTGTTGGTCATGACCGGTTTATACTGGTAACATCCGCGTACCACATGCCCAGAGCTATGGCCGTTTTTGAAAAAGCAGGCCTTAAGCCCATCCCTGCCCCGACCGACTATCTCGTCAAAGAGAGACGGGAAAAGCATCCTAAAGATTTCTATCCCTCCTCTCTTGGCCTCTACAAAGCTGAGCGAGCTATGCATGAACATCTCGGTCTTTTGTGGTTAAGGATGAGAACCGTGATCTAATACCGCCCCAAAAAAGGAATCTTGAATTTACGCAACTTAAATGTTACAAAGCCAAATCATTAAAGCTTGCTCATCGAATCGGTGAGCCTACTAATCAGGAGATTTACGTATGAAATATAAACTAGGATTGCCTGTATGTCTTGTACTCTTGCTAATGGCATACGGCTCGGTTGCAGCAAAGGGGGAAAAGACCGTCGCTGTCCTGCCTTTTGCGATACATAGCGGGGAAAATATTGACTATGTAGGACAGGGCATTTGGGACATGCTCTCTTCCCGGATAGCTGTTGCTGACAAGATAGAGGTCATCAGCAAAGACTCCGTCCTCCAAGCCCTCAAAGGGAAGGAGGGGAAGGAT
>DASRZZ010000165.1:0-11631 GCA_035685925.1 Syntrophales bacterium
AAAATCAGTGCCGACATGGAATGTCCATTGTCGGGCTTGTTCGCACTTTTGAGAATCCTTTGGCACTTTTAGAAAATAGTAGCTTTTTGTTGTCGGGCATTGCACCCGCAGGATACGCACCTCATATTTCGGTATGTCATAAAGGCGCATTTCCCGATCTTTGTGTATTACTGTTCCTGTTTTGGCAATTCTCTCCGGAGTAATTTTCGCCATAAGGGCCATACGGAGTTGAGCATTGGAGAGTTGTAGAATTTTAAGGGGATCGAGCTTGTCAGGGGGCGTTTCATACAATTTTTTAGGTATGGCTACGCCGCGTTCATAGAAAAAGATTTTCCCATTTTCGACCCACTTGCCGACTCGCTGCTGATTTTTAATCTGCCCTGCATAAATGATGACGCCGTTTTTCTTGACCACAAAGGGATGAGCGTCACAAAACCAATCGGTCATACTCTTATGGAATACTGAATGACCACCGAAATAAGCGTTCATTCTTCCATTGAGAACGCCTGTTATTTCATAGAGGATTTTGCCGGCATTGTCCCTTATTGTGCAGGTTTTACGAAAAGCGTTGTAATCATAGGCAGTCTTTTTGTTGTCGTAAATGAATTTCTGCCGAACTAAGCGTCCGTTTTTATACCAGCTATGGCATACTCCCTTCATGCCGAATATTTTCTCATGCCTTCGGGCTTTTCCGTGTCTGCCAGTACCACTGCCTTTTTTAAAATGGACAATTTCTCGCCCCTTTTCCCCTTGCTTGGACTCAAATGCCCCATAAACGATATGATGAACAATTTTACCATCATGTTGCAATTTATTGTCCCACACCTCTCCGTTTCTAATCATTACAATCCTCTGGAATGGTTTCTCATTTTCATCAGTACCCCTTATGGTGATTCTGCCATTCATCAGATGATCATGGATACTCCTGCCGTTACATTTTCCCGATAGGATAGACGTAAGCCCCCTATTTCCAAACATAGGCTATCTCCGTTCTTCCAATTCCATGTGATGCAGCCTTGCCATGCAAGCTACTCCAACTTTATTTAGCCCGCGCTGCGTACCGATACATTCCGCTGTTCGGTAACCGTTACACCGGGCAGTTTCATGCCTGCGTTGACCAGTTTCTTTATGTTAGACATGTTGAAGTCTATAACGGTTGGCGGCACATTACCTTCTGCCACCGCTTTTATCAGCGCCATCGCATTGACTACCTGCGGGATCAGATTCACTTTGGAACTGAGGCCCTTGACCTTCGGCGCCTGTACATTTATGACCGGAGATGGAATGAGATTAAGGACGTTTACCGATTCCTGCTTCTCCGCAGCCTCGCTTGTGAGCTTTTCCTGCTCTGCATACAGGGCTGCAAGTTTTGCATTGACCAGCGCGAACTTGTCATGATCGGCATCGGCTAAAGCCTCTTGAAGCGCCCCGATCTTTTCCTCTATCCCGGTATATTGAGTAAGTTTTTCATCAATCTCCGACTGGATCCTCTGGAGTTCGATCTCTCGCTCTTTCCTGGCAATCCCGGCCAACCTCTCGGCTTCCTTCTTCCTTTCGTTTTCAACGAAAGTGAGATAATCGCCGATGAGCTGCTTGATGCGTTTTTCTGCCTCTATTAATGGATCCATGTGTTTCTTTTTCTGCGCCAGGGCCTCTTTGTGAGTAACATGAGCCCTTTCGATGATCGGATCGAACGTCGAGTCGACCTCTTTCTGGAAAGTCTTGATTGTCTGCACAACTTCTTTCGCAATAACAAGTTCTGCGTCAGAACTGACTATTATTGTCTTTGCTCGCGTTATTACGGGTACGAGTTGTTGCTGCAGATCATTCTTTCCCTGGCCTGCCGCACCGAGCAGATCCTGTTGTGAATTATCCATTAACTTCTCCCTTTATCTGAATGGGCTGTCCGCAGAATATGCAGCACAGGTTTTCCATGTTGTGATTGTCCTGGCTGTTTTGTTTGATTGAAACCTCAATGTTTTCCCCGCATAGTTCGCATTCCATGCGGATAGTTTTTTTATCTTTATCGAACTCGTTCTTCAGCACCTGGAAAGCGGCATAGCGGTGGTCCTTTTCCACTCCGTCGGCCCACCTTGATATTGCTTCCTTGTGCTTATCCACGATGCGGGAGAACTCCTGTTTGATCTCTGCCTTGGTAAACCCCGTGTCCCTATAAGGCTCTTCATGACAGCGATAGGCAGCGTTAAAATACCGGTGCTCCCTGTCCAAATGCCTAATGAACACATCGGTGAAATCCCTCGGAGCTGCATACGCCTGACGAAACCCATTGATGTTGTAATGGGCGATAAAACCGCAGTAGAGGTTCAGGAAGTCGTAAAGCTCTTTGGTCATTTCTTCCATGTTGCGTGACTCGATTACTTTCCGGAAGCTTTTCACAACCGGCAATCTGCCGATAGGTTTTTCTTCCAGACGCGCGTTCAGGGTTGGCAGAGCTGATTGATTTAATGTGCTTTGCATACATTCACCTTACTGTGTCAGTTTTCGTAATAGCGGTCGCAGCTGGAAAATCGTAAGACCAATGCATCGATGAAACTGATCGACATCATAGATGCAGCAATGGCTCTTGCTTTCCCGCGTGTCTCCGCGTATATGCACAGCGATCCCTTTCGGGGGCCGTTTTTGCGATAGCCTATCCATGCTTTCATAATGTTCTCCTTTCGGGCAGACCGCTTCGGAGAGAGGGAAATCCCCTGTAATCGAAACGGGCGCCCTTAGATGTATTTATTGTTTTTTTCGAGAATAAAGAAACACAGTCCAGCCGGACGTAAAATCGTTAATAGATTGCAGTCAGGCCTTCGGTTTCTATTTGCAGGCTCTTCATGTGTTGAATTTCGTCCGGGCCGTCTTCCACTTGCATATTGTCGTAATCCAGCACGTCAATGTTGACGTCATACGGATTACTCGTGTATATGGCTTGGACAAGACCGCCACGGACAACAACGATTATTCTGGTTTCCATCTTGAACCGCTCAATCCTCGTAAGGCAGCATTACCGTCATTACGGGTTTTCCATCATCTCCGGGGCCGCATACGATCTTCAATGTATGCTCTTTCCCGCCCAGCGGGATACCGACCCTGAACAATACCGTCGAAGGATCTATCAGCTTTATTTGGCAGTTGACGGCCATGAAGCAGATGTCCCATACGGTTGCCCCGTAATCCTGTCCCGATTTTTCATGGGCATCCTCGATGAGCTGCCATACCGCGGAGGTACAGGCTACGGGATACTTGAAAACCAGGGTGTCACTGGGGAACGGCCCTGACAGGTCGACAAGGACTCCGTCTTCTATTGCCTGGGCCCTTGTGTAAGAGAAAATAATCTCCGCACCTTCCCATAAACCCTCTTGTTTTGTTTCTTTGCACATCATTTCACCTTCATTTTGTGCGGCATACCGTTCCATGCGGATGAAGATCATCCGGCATGGAAACAGGAGCCGCTGAATTTGATTAATTTTTATTACGCTGCTGTGGCGAGCCTGTAGTTATAGATGTTTAACAGGGATAGAAACACGGACCAGTCTGACCTGAAATCAGACCTGAGCTCCGTGAATTCCAATCTTATCGGGTCTCGCGGCTTGGATATCTTCATGAGCCATCTCCTCGCGTATCTGCCGTATACCATCTGACAGTACGCCGCAGTCTGTATCCCAACGGTCTCGCTCCCGCCTGTTTTGATATCGACTATGCCTTCGGAAATTCCTATCCGGCAAACTATGTCGGGGGTTCCGGCATATCGGTACCTGGCACAGTAGCAAGGTTGTTCTAGCGAGACTATTTCCGGCTTATATACATCCTGCCACTTCCTGACTTCGTTTCTTACTTCCACCAACTCCGGGGGCGCTTCTGTTTCATCAATGTCGTCGCCGCTTAAAACAATTGCGACAACCTGATGAACCGCTGTACCCCAGTCGGACGCTTTTTCCATGATCTCCGGCTCAACGATGTCGCCGGTATAGGGGGAATAATAATACTCTCTCCTGCCAACAATGATCTTCGTCCACGTGCCGATGACTTGCGTCACGGACGGGACAGGCGAACCGTTCCACGTATAGAGGTGGTTTTCGCTGTCGAAATTCAGCATGGTTGCTCATCTTTACAGACCCAAAGCGGTTTTTCCGATGCAAAGGGCCACTCTGACAAAAATTCAATCGTTGCTTCCTTAAATTTTAAGAACGCAACGTTTTCGCCGATGCCAAAGGGATCGTCCACCGCGATTTGGAAATACGGGTTTTCCCCTGTTTCCTCGGATACGTCGGAAAGATGAAAAAGATCGAGAAGCCCGATGCACTTTCTGTTTACCCATATTTCGGCGCCGGATCCCGATCTTCGCAAAGCAACAGTTCCCTTTACCTCTGGGTAATCAAAATGCATCGTCACAACCTCTATGCCGTCTTTACCCATCAGCAATCCGTCTTTCCCAATGTTGTCCTGGATAAACTTGTCCTGTTCGTCGAGTTCAACTGCCTCGGCAATTGCATTATCAACAGTATTCATAGACCTCGTTTTTTGGGGTTTAGGCCAAAAGATCTGGCCAGGCTTTCGGCATTGATAACACCATCCTGCAATACACATGCAATGCAGACGCCGATTTCGTGGCGAAATTTCTCGGCGGTCAGATGATCCAACGTGCCATATTCGAGTCTCATATAAGCTTCGATATGCCGGGGATCGATATCTCCATGACCGCGTCTCCATAATTCTTCTTTTATTCTTGCCTGATACATGTTGACATGCCGTTTGATACCCGCCGTACCAGAGAAGACCATGGCATGGGCAGCGGGTTTGTGAATTTACCCTCATCCTGCCGGCATAGGTTGCCATAGCAACAGTAAGAACACTGCCAGGAAGTACGGGAGAAAGAGCGCGGCGGCAGTATGGAAGAATTCGCGAATTCCTCCACTTTTTCAAACCATTTGATGCCCGCCCTGTATAATCCGGTGAACCGGTTTTCAAGAGGTGCAATCAGGTCTCCCCGTGAAGATGAAGCTGACAGAATTTCCAGGAAGTCCGTCTTGCAGTCATAGCCAAGCAGGAAATCCAGGTACGCGGATGTATTCTTGTTCTTGAAGAGAAGAACACACTGCGTCAATCCGGCCCCTTTCATCAGGAAACAGCACTTTATCAATTCTTCGAGGTACGTTTCGCCTTTCAATAGTTCTTCAAAGGCTTTCTGGACAACCGGCTCAACCTGCAGCAGGTAGCGTCTGTTCATCATATCCGTCAGGACGCCGTCGATATGGTCTTCCAGCGGATATTCCTTATTGCCCATGAATTCGACCATGCCGCAGAGCACCCGCGTATTCTCGCACGATAGACGATAAGCCGATTTCTCGCGTATCGTCCGCAGGGTGAGCTCTCTCAGCGCTTTGTGCTCGCGTGAAAGACTCTGTGCCCGATCGGCTAGCGTTCGCGGGATTCCCATACGCCAGTACACAGTCGCTCGCAGGCATCTTTTTTCAGCACCGACCGTCGACGGGTGTGGCTTGTAGGGAATTTCCTGCGGGTCAACGCCGTTTATGGCGTGTAGAACGTTGGCTAACATTAAGATATATCTCTTACTCGTAACAGAAATACTTTATCGGTAAGAAGTCTTCCCCGGGCTTCAGGATTTCCTCTTTTGAAAAAATCCGTCCGCAGAAGTTGACGACAACCCTTCTCTCAAGCGTGACCGGTTTCCCGAAATCATAATCGGATCCCCTGAGGCTGTATGCAAAAGGGTATCCCGCAGGAGGTTGGTCTTCGCGGCCTTCGACATACTTTACATCGTGCTCGGTTATCCTTCTGCCGCGTCCGTGTCCCAGACCTATTGCTACGTCCTGATATTTGCAACACGGCACGGCTGGTCGATCGGATATGTTCTGCATACTATCACCTTTCTTTTGACGTTTGACATTCATTGATCAGAAGACCGCAGTAAGGACAATATCTCTGGCCGAAATCGTTGTAGTCGTCTCCGATTTTCAACAACTCGATCCTGAAGACATTGCCGCAGTTCTCGCAGATCTCCGGATCGTCTTTTGACGGCGTATCCTCTGTGGGGTTATCCTTTGGCAGCAAGACTCTGTCTGTCTTTGGTGTTGTCATGGCATTTGTCTCCTTTATTCACTTGTTGTGATTCCATGAAATCAAGGAGCCTGTCGAGGACGTCCCTGATGTTACAGAACTCATATGTCATTTCACCGATCTGCTTTTCGTCCGAAATCGCTCTGATTGACCTGCATAACAGTCCTGCCCGGCATATTGCCAGGATGGAGAGATATCTAAACCGAATGTCGGAGATTGCATGGCCGCCAAAGTGTTTATTGAATCTGGTCTTTAGTCTTTCTGTCTCTTTATCCAGGACATCTATGACGTGGTGGACGTTTTGCACTGCCGGAGCACTGTCGGCTCTCTCTTTTACTTGTGGTTTTGTGCGTGGCGCAGCCATTTCTCTAGGAGCTTTCCACAAAGTTCTTAAAGTAATCATGGAGCTCGATATGCTTTTCCATGATTTCCTGGGGCGGGCTTGTCTTGAGTGATTCGGTAATGGAGTTGTAAAGGCTCCAGGCATTCCTGGGTTTGAATTCCGGGTAGTGAGGCCTGAGCCATTGTGTCTTGGCAACCGCCATTTGCCTGGGACTGATGATGTCTTTCCCGTAAAGCACCCCCATGTGGGAGAATCCCGCATCGTTGCCGTTAAAAGGGAAGGCCTTGAACTTATCCACATCATCGAGGATCTGTGCATAGTTGAGTTGTGCTCTGTAGCATGTGGTTATAGCCTTTTCCTCCAACTCCACCCATACCATTTTGGTATGTTTCCTCATGATGGTAATTGAACCGGAAAGGGCGAGGTTGTCACACACAAACACACTCGCACCGCACGCAAGGCCGACACTCATCGACTTGTCGTATGAATTGCGAAAGCCGATGGCAAGGCCGATATCATCGATGGTGTTCTTAAACTGAAGAACACCGAAAAGCTGGTGTCCTTCCCTGGCAAGCCCATAGGATTCTTTTGACAGGGTGAAGCCTGTCAGAATGTCCCGGGCGATGGTCAATAGCTTGGATGTCAACCCATAATGGCTTACGGGCTGATACGTTTCTGTTTCCGGGGGGACGGGAATGAGGTCCAATTCGTCTCTGGTACATGCCTTCGCCCCTTTGTGTAAGCATAAAATGCCCTCGTTCATAAGATCCTCCTGTTTCTTCTTTATTCAGTTATGTAGTGTGAGTTTTACTCCCGGATGGTCTAGGAGTACGTGTTTTGGTATTTGTGCGGCGGGAATACCTAATGAGGTCCCGATTTAGAGGCGCACTCCAACAACTTTCATGCGCGCCAGGTCGAGGGTCACGATGCATTTTTCAATGCATTCCGTTTTTATCAACCTGAGGGCGCCTGAAAGAGTGAAGAGTCCTTTGATCCCTTGGAACTTGACGGCCTTTCCTTTTCGGGAAGTAATTACCGCCGTCACTTTCAGGCCTCGTTCGGTTCCTATGGGATTGCCTTTTTTATTAAGCTCTATCGTCATGTGCTTTTCTCCTTTTGATGTAATTTGATGTTGAATGATGTAAACTGACGTTAATGGCCGCACTGAGAACATATGATTTCAGGGTGCTTGCCATTGTGAATGGTGATTGAGTTTCCGAGAAAGCAACCACAGGTTATGCGGTGTCCGCGATCGAGCCGGAATTTTCTTCCCTTAAGGCTTTCAACGATCTCTCTCAGGGCTTCCTGGCTCTCGCAGGCTTTTCTCTGTGCCTCGGTCATCTTGACTGTCCGACCTCATCGTATCGTAACTGCCAGGGTCAGGAAGAACGCTCCCCGGAACCCCAGAAAGAACAGATAGGCAAATCTCTTCATGTTCTCGCTTCCACTCCCATATTCAGTGCCGCGACACACCGGATGACTTCTCTGAAGGCATCTCGTAACTCGTCGCGGTACCTGCTCTCCTTTCTTAATTTCTTTTTTCCCTTTTCCGGTATGCTCAATCCTTCCAGCGGGTCATACTCGCTTCTGAGGATGGCAACTGTTTCCGGTTTCTCCCGTTTTAGACATTCCTCCAGGTTGCGATAAGTAGTTCTCCGAATTTCGCACCATGGATTGTTGTTTACACAAATAGAGAACATCAATGGTTCCAGCGGAGATCTTAAAAGGTCCCCGGTCGCAAGCGATTCTATCTTCATGAACTGGCCGTTTTCCGGACCATCTGAGAGATAGCCTGAACTTTCGTAGAAACCTAGTTTCTCCATAAGCATGATCATGTCTGTGATTTTCATGTTCGTCTCTCTCCTTTTTAAGTTTTTTTAACCGGCCGGGAGAAAGACTATTGCGCCCCATCGGGGAACATGAATTCTTTCCCCTGACGGGTTTGTTGAGATGGTTTTTTTTCAGCCTTGTCTGCTAAGCCGCCGCAAATGTCCTAAGAGTTGTTATTACGGCCCGCTTTCCCCTGATGACGAAATCAAAAGATATCCTTGATCCCGTCTCTGGGATTTTCTGTTTGCCGATCATGAAAGGGATATCAATGTTTTCGATGAACAAAAATTCTCCGAAAAAACATCCCTTCACGATGGCGTCTTTCAAAAAATAACGATGTCCTTTTCTTGTCTCTATTCTTCCGCCCATAGTCTCTTTCCTTTCTTTTCTCCATGTCAGGCGAAAGAACGCATTTGTCCCGTTGCAGGAGAAAAAGGCGTGCTCTTCCCCTGACGGGTTATGAGTCGTGGCAAGGGTAGCGAAATAATTAGCGCTATCGTGATTGCCCTTGTTTTGATGTGTTGATAATTGTTTTGGCAACTGAGACAAACATTCCGAATCGGAACGGAGGTTGCCTTTGTTCAGGTGTTTTGTAAGACTTTAAAATTGACTGATGGTGATGATGTGATATTTAGACTTTCAGTGCATCGATAGTCAGGCAGCTCAGCGTTTTCATGTCTTCAACAGCTTCCTTTATAGACCTGTAAACCCTGCCTGTTTCTTCTCTGCTGATTTATTTTTCGCCTTCTCTTACAACTTTTAACTGCCGGTATTTTTCGTCCCTGTGCTAGCACGCATAATATGTAACCAGTTTATTTTCTCCTTTCTGAATTATTTTTTAATTAGCCAGGTGAAAGACGGTTGTGCCCATCTGGGATCATAAATCTTTCCTCTAACGGGTTTGTCAGTGTAAGAGCCACGTGTCTATTCTTCAAAAGTTTCACAGATTTCTTAGCATTTTGTATTACTCTCACAGCATTCCATCGTGTGGATATGGGAAACGCATGACAGAGCACGACTTGACAGGGGGACTGAAGAAAAATGCACCCTACTTAGAACGTAATCTTCACTTCCCGTTTTTAAGGCAATAAATGAATTATCGCCGGATGTCATGGCAGCAATACTTCAGGGAAAGCATCTGACTGCTGGTTGCTGGCATGCAGCGTTATCGCCTGGTAGTTAAATCATAAACTGCAAAACTTCATTGCTTAGTTAGGCGAACATGTTGTTCCACTGTGCCGGGGAGTAGTTAAATAATAAATGTGGAGTTAAATGATATAGATATTTATATATTACTCCTTTTTTTGTTCATTGCGGGAAATTTTTTCTATTTATTGAAAATAATTATCGGCTGATAAAGGCATTTGTCCTTGACTTTCAACGTATTTTAGACCATGAAAGATGAACAGGAATATCTACAATCAACATCTTTACACAATACCACGATCGACAGTTGCAATGTTATTAGACTGCCGGTCATGACGGCTATTAAGACAAGAAGATATCCGGTTCTGGATTATGAAAATCAGACCTGCTCGATTCTCAATAAGGAATATTTTATGAACAAGGCTATGCTCATTCGGGCTTTGAGTAAAAAGGAGAACCTGACAGATAAAGAGGCATTTGATATCGTCAACCTGATTTTTAAAGGTTTCACAGCGGCGCTCAAGCAAGGAGGCAGGATAGAAATCAGGGGTTTCGGGATCTTTGTTGTAAGAAATTATAAAGCATACACAGGCAGGAATCCGAAGACTGGAATAAATGTCAAGGTAGCTCCAAAGAGATCGGCATTTTTCAAAGTGGGCAAGGAACTTAAAGAGATGGTCGATGGTAAAATGTAGGAACTTCGTGCTGTGTCGATCCGAATAGCTTCAGATGCAGTTTTACCACATTGGCGGATAAGAATAAAACCAAAAGGGAGGATGGAGGAATGAACAAAGGAGATCTTATCAATGAAGTTACAAAAGTAACATGCAGTAAATCTTGTGCAGTACAGGTGGTAGACGCTTTCCTCGGGACGGTCAAGAAGGCGCTGAAGAAGGGAGACAAGGTGGCTCTCGTCGGTTTTGGGACGTTTTCTGTCGCTAAAAGATCTGCAAGAAAGGGAAGAAATCCGCAAACGGGTAAAGAGATTAAGATTGCGGCAAAAAAAGTCCCCAAGTTTAAAGCTGGGAAGGCATTAAAAGATTCTGTGAGATAATTTATAGTTATATAATCAGCCAGAAGAGGGTAGGAGGAGTTACCCGCCCTCTTTGTTCTGGACTAATCATAAACTATTATTACTGATATACGCGAATGAAGACTATAAGAGACTTGATTAAACCATATTTAACAGACGATCAAATTTTGTCAGTTAGAATCGTTGCCCCCATGGATTTAGATGACCCGGCAATCCTGCGGGTAATTGTTGAATACAAAGACAAACATGGGCAAACCATTACCCTAAAATGTCTTCCCCCCGACGATACTTCATCATAGAGCGATAATCTCCGGTGCATTTTATTGAATACGGGATGAAAGGTGAGACAGCACGACAGCCGATTTTTCGTTTATGAAGGATACGGCTACCTTCCTGAAAGTGTTAGGCTGGATAATTACATTACCGTAGTAGATTTCAAGCGCAAATCGTGATAAGAAGAACGTGACAAACATAATTGGAGAAAGCCTGTTCCATTTTCCGTCATGCTGATATCAAAAAATGAATAAACAGGCAACAAGTATCCTTAGCAAATGAGCAATTTTACGAAAAAAGAAAAGAATGGTACCATTCTATATAATGGTGATTGCTTCGATTGTCTTGGCGACATCAGGGATGAGTCTGTTGATCTCATATTTGCAGATCCCCCTTATAACATAGGAAAAAAGTTTGGCGATTTTGTAGATGCTTGGCCGTCGGATAAGGATTATGCTGAGTGGTGCTATAAGTGGGTAGCGCTTTGTATCCAGAAGTTGAAACCGACTGGAAGCCTTTACGTTATGACAAGCACTCAAGCCATGCCGTATCTTGATTTGTGGTTAAGAGAGAAGCTAACCGTATTATCACGGATAGTGTGGCACTACGACAGCTCTGGGGTTCAGGCCAGAAAATATTTCGGTTCACTTTTTGAGCCTATATTGTTCTGCGTAAAAGATGCAAAGAATTACACATTTAATGTAGCAGATATTGAAGTAGAAGCAAGGACAGGGGCGACCCGAAAACTGATTGATTACAGGAAACAAGTCCCGAAACAGTACAATAGCACCAAAGTTCCGGGCAATGTGTGGTACATACGACGAGTTCGTTATCGGATGTCGGAATATGAAGAGCACCCAAGCCAGAAGCCAGAACTTCTACTTGAACGAATCATCAAAGCTAGCAGCAACAGGGGCGATTT
>DASRZZ010000166.1:0-12611 GCA_035685925.1 Syntrophales bacterium
TGCTCTTATCGACCATAGTTTTCAGGTCTAGGGGATAGCGCTTGTTTAAGATTATATTGATGATTCCTATGGCCTGTCGCCGCAGTGCGTAAGGATCTGCCGTGCCCGTGGGGATCATATTGATGCCGAAGAATGATACGATGGTATCCAGCTTGTCCGCAATGCTAACTATGGCACCTTCATCGGTCTCCGGGAGGTCGCCTCCTGCTGCGGTGGGAAGATAATGTTCATAGATTGCCTTGGCAACCACGGGATTTTCACCGGCTATCAACGCATATTCCCTTCCCATGATACCCTGAAGTTCGGTGAACTCACAGACCATCTGTGTTTCTAAATCGGCTTTCGCGAGAATGGCTGTTCGGTCAACTGTATCTTTCAGGGAGGGATTTATGTGCCCGGTTATATACGAGGCAAGCTCTCTCATTTGCATTACCTTTTCGAATGAAGTTCCCAGCTGCGTATGAAATACAACCTGGCGCAGCTTCTCAAAGTGCTGGTCTAGAGAGGTCTTCTGATCTTCTTCGAAGAAGAATTTTGCGTCGGCCAACCTTGCCCGAATTACTTTTTCGTTGCCGCGGGCTACGACTTGCGGATCTCGGGCAAGGGTGTTGTTTATCGTTATAAAATATGGCAGCAAATCTCCCTTGTCATCGACTACGGGAAAATATTTTTGATGCGAGATCATAGAGGTCGTAAGAACCTCCTTGGGCAGTTTGAGGTAGCCTTTATCAAAGCTCCCGCAGACTGCAGTTGGATACTCAACAAGATATGTAACTGTTCCGAGAAGATCCTCTGTATAAAAAAGCCTACCACCCACGGCGGTTGCGGCTTTTTCAGCCTCTTCAAGTATAATCCTCTTCCTTTCTTCAGCATCAACAATGACGAAGTGTTTCTTGCAATTTGTCACATAATCTTTCAGTTTTTTTACTTTAAATGACTTTGCGCTCATGAAGCGATGGCCGTAACTCCTGTCTCCACTCTCTATATTTTCAATCTTAAATGGTATTATTTCACCGCCATACGTGGCGAGTATCCAATGTATCGGCCTTGCAAAGCGGGTTTGCTGGTTCGACCAGCGCATAGACTTTCTAAAAGGAATGGATCCTATAAATTTGGTCATGATGTCCGGCAACAGGGCCATCGTATCTTCTCCGGTTATCTTTTTCCGCGCACAGATATACTCGCCCTTCTCTGTCGTGACTATCTCGAGTTCCGAGACGCTTATTCCCTGACCTGTTGCGAAACCGGCGGCAGCCTTGGTCGGATTTCCATTCTCATCGTAAGCAACTCTCTTTGCGGGGCCAACCTTTTCGATAATCTGATCTTCCTGCCTGCTCGCTACGTTAAGAACACAAAGGCAAAGTCGCCGGGGTGTTGCCATGGTCTTGATTTTATCGTGCTGGATCCGTTTGTTGGAAAGCTCTCTCCGCATTATCTCATCCATATCTCTGAGGGCTTTCGGCAGAAAGCCAGCGGGAATTTCCTCTGTTCCTATCTCGAGCAGAATTTCCTTGCCCATTAATCATCTCCAATCTGAAATTTTAAGTCTGACCAGCAGAATTCAAAAGAGTTGTGATGTTCAGGTATCTATTTCTTCACTTTTCCCAGGAGGGGAAACCCCATCTTCTCTCTTTGCTTAAGATAACCTTCAGCGCTTATCCTGGCCAGATTTCTAACTCTGCCTATGTAGCTTGTGCGTTCTGCCACGCTTATCGCGCCGCGGGCATTTAGAAGGTTGAATATGTGGGAGCACTTGAGGCAGTAATCGTAAGTGGGAAGGACCAGCTCTTTCTCTGACATCCTTATTGATTCAGCTTCGCACATATCAAAGAATTTCCGCAGCATCTCGACATCTGCATATTCGAAATTATAGAAGGACCACTCCACCTCACCCTTGTGGTGCACATCGCCGTAGGTGACCTGGTCATTCCATTTGAGGTCGTATACATTGTCTATCTCCTGTATATACATAGCGATGCGCTCGATTCCATAAGTAAGTTCGCCGCATATGGGATTGAGGTCAATGCCTCCGCACTGCTGAAAATAGGTAAACTGCGTTATTTCCATGCCATCGAGCCAGACTTCCCATCCGAGTCCCCATGCGCCGAGTGTAGGTGATTCCCAGTCATCTTCAACAAATCTGATATCATGATCGAGAGGGTCTATGCCGAAATTCTTCAGCGAGTCAAGGTAAAGGTCCTGGATATCGATGGGCGAGGGCTTTAATATTACCTGATACTGGTAATAGTGCTGTAACCTGTTTGGATTGTCTCCATATCTGCCGTCCGTGGGCCTGCGCGATGGCTCAACATATGCCACATTCCATGGTTCCGGTCCCAGAGCCCTGAGAAACGTGGCAGGGTTGAAGGTCCCGGCTCCAACCTCAACATCGTAAGGCTGTTGAATGACACATCCGTAATCTGCCCAGTATTTGTCAAGGGCGAATATTAGTTCCTGAAAGTTCACCTGGCCCTCCTAGGTTGCATAGTGGCTTTTGCTTTGATATTATGAGCGATTTCCGGCGCTAATTAACATGGGTATAGATGCGTGTCAACATGAAAAACCCAGGAAGGTTTATTGGGAAGTTAAGACTCCCATCTTTTGGATATGATTGAGAACCAGAAATGATTTAACTTCTTTACCTAGGAGATAGTGAATGAAACCGACAAGGACATCCCTGCATTCTTGGGCCGTCTGGTCCGAAAAGGCGATCATGTTGATTTCTGCCGTGTTTACTTCCTTTGCCAACAGGAGTGTTCTGATTGTTTCCAAAGAAATATAAGGGGAATCGGAATTGTTCTGGTGGCACGCATTACATCTCAGGCCACCATCGCTCATGGTGAAATGATACACGGCTTCTTCGCCGACTGGTCTTTTGCAAGTCACGCACCTATCTAAAACCGGTTCATATCCTGTTAGTCTTAAAAGGCGTATCTCGAAAAAGCGTGCCAATACTTCTGAACAGACTCCGGAGTCAACGAGGCCTAGGAAATTCAGCAGTAATTTGAATAGTTCAACGTTTTTTTTGCCTTCCAGTGTGAATTTGTCGACGAGCTCGGTAAGATATGAGGAGAGCAGTGTCTTGTGAAGATCCCCTCTGATGTTTGCATGATGGTCTATGACATCACACCCTTCAATGAGGGCGAGCGTACCACGCCCTTTTGAAAAAATGATGTTGCAATAAGACATTGGTTCGAGAGCATTGGAAAATCTTTTTTTGCTTCGACGGGCGCCCTTTGCGATCCCCTTAACCTTGCCGAAATCACTTGAGTAAAAGGTTATAATACGGTCCGATTCTCCATAGTCGAGGGCATGAATGACGATTGCCGTAGTCTTATGCACAATCCTTGTGTTCATGGCAGATCCTGATATTTTATTTCCCCACCCATTATTGTGATTATGGCCTTCCCTTTCATCGTCTGCCCATGAAACGGCGTGTTTTTGCCTTTTGAACGGAGCCTGTTGCGGTCAACCGTCCAGGTCCTGTTGGGATCGATCACGGTAATGTCTGCATCTCCCCCTATCTTCAAGGTCCCCTTGGGACATTTGAGGATCGCCGCAGGATTGGTACTCATCTTGAAAATCAACTGACCAAGCGTGAGGATGTCATCGTCGACAAGACGCAGGCTGAGAGCAAGGGACGTTTCCAACCCCGTGATACCGAATGAAGCATATTCGAATTCTACTTCCTTATCTGTTGAGGCATGCGGAGCGTGGTCACTCGCGATGACATCGATAGTCCCATCCTTCAGGCCCTCTCTTACGGCTCTTACGTCTTCGATAGCGCGCAATGGAGGATTGACTTTGGCACATGTGTCAAAGTCTCTCAATGCCTCGTCCGTAAGAGTAAAATAGTGGGGAGCTGTTTCCGATGTCACTCTTACACCTCTAGCCTTGGCATCCCTGATAAGTCTGACGGCGCCAGCAGTGCTCACATGGGCAATATGAAGAAGCGCTCCTGTATACTCGGCTATAATTATGTCTCTGGCGACGATTGCATCTTCCGTTATATTGGGAATTCCCTGAAGACCGAGTTCGGTGGAGACAAACCCTTCATTCATGGACCCCCCCTGGGATAAGTAGTTGTCTTCGCAGTGTGAGATGATTGGCATGCCGAGGGAAGACGCATATTCAAGGGCTCTTCTCATCAGAGCACTGTTTGCCACAGATTTCCCGTCATCTGAGAAAGCGACGGCACCTGCATCCTTCAGGTCCATGAATTCCGTGAGGGAGGCCCCTTCTGATCCCACGCTGATAGATGCAATGGGGTACACATTAACGATGTTACACGAAGCAGCTTTTCTCATGATATATTCCGTTACGGACCGGGTGTCATTTACCGGACTGGTGTTGGGCATGCAGGCGACAGACGTGAATCCGCCGGCAGCAGCAGCTTCGCTTCCTGTCTGAATTGTTTCTCTGTATTCAAAGCCTGGTTCACGCAGGTGGGTATGCATATCTATTAATCCCGGCACCACAACCATACCTTTGACATCGATGATATTGATTTCTCGGGCCGCTGATTTCCGAGAATCGGTCTTGAGCTTGTGTGCATTTTCCCCTATCTCACAGACACACCCGTTTTCTATCAGGATGTCCATTTGCGCATCCAAATTCTGGGATGGATCAATAACTCTACCGCCCGTGAGCAATAATTTCATCATTGGCCTCCTATGAGCAGATATAGCAGTGCCATACGAACAGCCACGCCATTTGTCACCTGGTCGAGTATTATGGAATAGGGACCATCGGCAATGTCAGGCGCGATTTCAATTCCCCTGTTAATTGGTCCCGGATGCATAACCAGTACGCCTTCTTTCGCCAGCTTGATATTCTGTTTGTTCAGACAGAAGTAACCGGAATATTCCCTGAGGGATGGGAAAATTTTCTGCTGCTGTCTTTCTAACTGAATTCTGAGCATCATGATAATATCCACGTCTTTAATCGCTTCCTCCAGATTATTATAAACAGTGACACCCATGCGCTCAATATCCCTCGGGATCATCATTGCTGGTCCAGCCACAATGACGCGTGATCCCATCTTCGTGAGGCCGTAGATATTGGAACGGGCTACCCGACTGTGTGCAATGTCACCCACGATCGCCACACTGAGACCGGAAACCGTCCCCTTTTTTTCTCTTATAGTCATCATGTCTAACAATGCCTGGGTTGGGTGCTCGTGGGCTCCGTCGCCGGCATTAATTATGGATTGTTTGACCATCCCGGCCAGCATATGGGGCGCACCTGCAGCACTATGTCTGATAACTATGGCATCCGGATTCATGGCTTCCAAGTTCCGGGCTGTATCGATGAGGGTCTCACCCTTGACGACGCTGCTTGTCGTCGCAGAAATATTTATGGTATCGGCACTGAGCCTCTTTCCCGCTATTTCAAAGGAAGTCCTGGTCCTCGTACTTGCTTCAAAAAAAAGATTTACGATTGTTTTGCCCCTCAAGGTTGGGACCTTCTTTATTTCTCTTGTAGAGACCTCAATAAAAGATTCTGCTGTATCGAGAATTAGATTTATCTCATTAACAGACAGGTCTTTGATGCCTAGGATGTCTTTTTTCGTTAGCTTCATAACGGAACCTCAAACAAGTGATTGCCTGGACATTCCTTAAAATTCTTAAGTATTCTCTCCTCACTGCTTGTCATCTTGGATGACAACTTCGTCTATCCCGTTCTTCTCCACGAGCTTCACAAGGACCGATTCCCATAACGACGACGGCAGATTCTTGCCGACGAAATCCGCCCTGATCGGAAGCTCGCGGTGTCCCCTGTCAATGAGCACAGCAAGCTGGATGACCTTGGGTCTGCCAAAATCAATAAGGGCATCCATAGCTGCCCTTATTGTTCTGCCTGTGAAGAGGACATCATCAACTAAAACGACTTTCTTATTATCCAGGGAAAAGGGAATATCTGTTTTACCCAATAGTGGCTTCTTATCGGTCAGACGCAGGTCATCGCGGTAAAGCGTAATGTCCAGGATGCCTACAGGTAAATCAACACCTTCAATCTTGCTCAACTTCTTTTTCAGCCTCTCGGCGAGGAAGATGCCACCTGTTCTAATGCCTACTAGACATATTTCTTCAGTACCTTTGTTTTTTTCCAAAATTTCATAGGCTATTCTGGTGAGAGACCTGTCTATGCCATCTGCATCCATGACTACCTTTTTTTGTTCCATCGGCGTGTTTCACCTCGAAAGATGACTACAAAAAAGCCTTCCCATTATGATGAGAAGGCTGACTTAAAACTGATGACTGTTCTTGGTTCATATCCTTTTTCAATCTCTCTGGATCAAATTAAAAGGCTGCCTCGGCATGCAATATCTTATTTAATATTATTTCTGCCGAGCCATCGTTTATTCCATAGCATATCAATGGAAAGAAAAAAAGCTATTTTATGCCTTCAATAAAGTTTTGGGCATCCGCCGTAGTCTCCTTAATCCATCAAGTTAAAATGATCTATTCTGTTGGTCCGTGTAGGAACGATGGCAGGCTGGGACCTCTTGGGGTTAGAAGTTTCCCGACGTGTTAATGCCGGGTGCTCCAAGAGATGAAACGGCATTTCGGAACTTACCGGTCGGGGCACGTGTTTCAATATTCATGACCGGGCCATACTATGAGATTCAATGAAGCAAACTGTAACTTTTATCTAGATGGCGCTAACGGGGCAGTTTACCAATTCTATTCCATCTTATTCTGCTAGACATACTCGTAACCCTGCCAAATGGGGAGCTGTCTTTCTCATTATAGGGTGCAATCGACCAGTATATGATAAAGGCCTTGCCCATGACGTCCTTCAGGTCAACTGTGCCCCAGAATCTGCTGTCGTAACTCTGGTCCCGGTTGTCCCCCATCACAAATATAGATTCAGGACGAACGGTGATGGGCCCGAAATTGTCACGAGGCTGTATCGAACCGGGGATTATAAAGTCATCCGTATAAACCCCGTAGGGGTCATTGTATGGCAGGCCGTTCAAGTAAATCTTCTTATTCCTGATTTCTATGGTGTCACCGCCTACGGCAATGACCCGTTTTATGAAGTCCTTCGACCGGTCTTCGGGATAAATGAATACTACAATGTCACTCCGTTTCGGCTCACTGATGGGGATCAGTGTTTTTCTGATGAATGGTATCTTTATGCCGTAGATGAATTTATTCACAAGTATGTGGTCCCCGATTTCGAAAGTTGGTTTCATGGAACCGGAGGGTATTTTAAATGCCTGAATGACGAATGTCCTTATAAAGAGCGCTATAAGGATGGCAATGACGATCGCTTCAGCGTATTCCTGCAGTTTCGATTTGGGTTTGGCCATGATTCAACCTTCCTGATTCTCTTCAAGAACTTCAAGCGTTCATGAGTATACATTCGATATCGCAATAACTACCATTGCGAGAGCAAGTGACCCTTTTAAAAGCGTACCGGCAACTCTTCCCAGGATGGCGCGGTAGCCCATCCTCAATGCAGGTTTCAACTTGGACTGCTCAATCAGCCCGACCGCCAGTACACCGGCAAATCCGCCGAGGAAGCTGCCAGCAGCAGTGCCTAAGCCGAAAAAAAAGGGGGTCAATGCCAAGGCACCTATGAAACCACTGATTATGGATATCCAGATCACTCTCTTGGTTATTCCGAATCTTGCTGCCCCCGCTACCCCAAGTGAAAAATCGATACCCTCTGCCAGTATAGACATGACCAGGAGTATCAGAATAACCTTTATCGTAATCCTTTCAAAACCGGTTATCACGGCATAAAGGATGACATCGATCAAGATTATGGCTGTTCCAGGAATGCCAAAAATTATGGAAAAGATTCCTATGAACAGTACGGCAATGAAGACGGTTAATCCTGCAATTTCAAGAGGTGTCACTGGTTTTTCCTCTTTTTCAACGACGAAGGCCTATATCTTTCCCATGCGAGAACTACGGGGGCTGCGATAAAGACGGATGAATATGTGCCGAAAATAACGCCTATAAGAAGGGCAAAGGCAAAATCGTGGATGACGGCCCCGCCGAAGATATATAGAACTGCAACAACAAGAACTACCGTAAAGGAGGTCAGAATGGTCCTGCTCAGCGTCTGGTTAATGCTCTCGTTCATCACTGTGGGAAGGTCTCTCCTCGTATTCTTTCTCACGTTTTCCCTCACCCGGTCAAAAACCACGATTGTATCATGAATGGAGTATCCAATGATGGTCAGGAGGGCCGCAACAATGGTCAGGGTAAATTCTATTGCGAAGATAGAGAAAATTCCCGTTACTATGGTGACATCGTGAATTACGCCCACGATGCCTCCGACGGCGTGACGGAATTCGAATCGGAAGGCTATGTAGATTAGCATTCCGATCCAGGAAAAGATGACGGCTAAAATCGCCTTTTGCGTTAAATCCTTTCCGACCTTTGGCCCCACAACTTCAACCCGCTGCACCTGGAAGGCATCTTTCCCATATGCGGCATTTAATGACTCCTCGATTTTTGCGGAAAGTCCTTTGATCTCTGAAGACGACTTTGCTGTCCTGATGATCACTTCATCCGAACCAAGCGGCTGGATTACACTGTCATCGATACCGATCTGAATCAGGACTTTTCTGATGTCGTCCGCTGAGGTCGCTTTGTGAAACTTGATCTGGACAAGGGTGCCTCCGGCAAAATCGATACCGTAGTTCAGTCCCCGCCACACAATGGAGATTATGCAGATGATTGTCAGCACTACCGAGAAGATAACGGCATATTTTAATCTACCGACGAAGTTGATATTGATTCCCGGTTTTACAAGTTCCATTTGTGTCTCCTATCAAAAAGTGTATCAACCTGCAAAGTGCCCTAGTTTCGAAAGCTATACGCTCACGGATTCAATCTTTCTGTACCAGATGAAGTAGTCGAAAATAATTCTTGTTACAAAGACAGCGGTGAAAAGGCTTGAGATTATCCCTATGCTCAGGGTAACGGCAAACCCCTTGACCGGGCCTGTGCCAAAGCCGAAGAGGAACAGGGAGGCGATCAGGGCATTTACATTTGTATCAAAAATAGTCCTGAAGGCCTTGGCATATCCCGTTTCGATGGATGTCCTCGGCGTCTTTCCGGCACGTAGCTCTTCCCGGATTCTTTCAAATATCAGGACGTTGGCATCCACGGACATACCGATAATCAGGACGATACCCGCGATGCCTGGAAGGGTCAATGTCGCCTTGAAGGCCGCGAGGGCACCGAGGATGATGGCTATATTCATGGTCAGAGCGACGTTCGCCACAATTCCCGACAGTTTATAGTAGACTATCATGAACACCCCGACAAGTATGCCTCCGATAATCGCAGACCATATTCCCTTGTCTATGGAATCCTGCCCTAACGAAGGGCCCACAGTCCTTTCCTCCAGGATATTTACCGGTGCAGGGAGAGCTCCTGCCCGGAGGACTATTGCCAGGTCTTTGGCTTCATCCATGGTGAACGATCCGGTGATCTGAGCCTCGCCACCTGAAATTCTCTCCTGAATCACCGGTGCTGAGTAAACAGAACCATCGAGAATAATAGCGAGCCGTTTTTTTACATTTTCCCCCGTAATCTTATCGAAGATCTTTGCGCCCTGGGCATTGAACTTTATGGCCACGTATGGCTCGCCGAACCTGTCACTTATCTTTACCTGCGCGCTTTCGAGGTCACCGCCGGTGAGGAGGGTTCTATTCTTGAGCAGGATCGGAATATTCATTCTGCGTCCCGATTGACGGTCAATTCGGTTCTCATAAGCGATGACATCGCCTTCAGGCACATTGCCTTTAAGTGCGTTTTCTATGCTGTGTTCCTCATCGACAAGCTTGAACTCCAAAAGAGCAGTCTTTCCAATAAGGTTTTTGGCACGCTCCGTATCTTTGATTCCGGGAAGCTGTATGACGACGCGATCATTTCGCTCGGGAATGATCTCCGGTTCAGTGATACCGAATTGATCGACCCTGTTCCGGATAGTCTCGAGACTCTGTTCAACGACCATCTTCTTGATATCTTCAGCTCGTTTGTTATTGATCCTGAGAGCGACAACTTGTCTGCCACCTTGGATTTCCGATGAGACTATCTCCAGGTCAGGATAATTGTCTTTGATCACTTTTTCAAATGCGTCCTTTGATGCAGAGTCAGGCAATTCAAAGGATACGGTGCCTGCCTTCTTTGCGCCTTCAATATACATGAAGCGGACTCTATTGCTCATGAGGGTCTCTTTCAGCTCATTAGCAAGGCGCTCAGTGGTATTTTCCAAAGCCTTCTCCGTGTCGACCTCAAGCACCAGATGGGTTCCTCCCTGAAGGTCGAGCCCGAGGCGGATCTTATCCATGGGTAAATATTTCTTCCACACATCCGGAAGGTCCCTTGTCAGGGAAGGTGTAAGATAGAATAACCCCAAAATGCAAACCACCAGTGCTATGGCTGCCCGAATCTTGATACCCTTGAGCATGTTTTACCCCTTTAACATAGTCGCCTTTTGATTTGTGAAACAGTAGTTGGTTCCGCTCTGCTGCGGGCTAAGTTTCAGCCCGGGCGATCCTTCCCGTGACTCCGTACCATGTGAAGCGAAAGGAAATATACGGCGATGTAATTTCCTTCCAGAATGCGCTGCAACGTAAAACTATCCCTCCATTCTGGCAGGGAACAGATATCATTACTGCACGGCTTTTTGACTGACAGTAGCAATGGATTCTCGCGAGACCTTTATCCTCACTTTGTCGGCAACTTCAAGCGTAACAATGGTATCGGTCAAAGCTGTCACCTTTCCATGAATTCCTCCGGCCGTTATGACCATGTCTCCATGAGCGATGCTTTCACGCATTTTTTTGACTTCTTTTTGCTTCTGTTGCTGAGGTCTTATCATGAGAAAGTAGAAGATGGCGAACACAACAGCCATCATAACGATAAAACTAATATCGCCTCCTCCGCCTGTGCCGCCTCCTCCACCGAAACCACCCATAGCGTAAGCAATATCTGTCAATTTCAAGTCCTCCTCTTTGCAGTTTGGCTTTTAGCCATCAAGCCCGAAAACTATTTGAATTAAATCTATCGGCTGATAGCTGCATCGGTTTTATTTAAGAAAGAATTTTTAAATTCTCGGTACTTGCCGTCCTCTATCGCGGTCCTGATGCTCTCCATAAGGTGCATGAAATACCGGACATTATGAATGGTATTCAAAATCATAGCCAGGATCTCTTTGGCGATATACAGATGTCTCAGGTATGCGCGCGAGTAATTTCTGCAAGTATAACAATCGCATGTACCATCCAAAGGTGAATCGTCATCCCGGTATCGGGCGTGTCTTATAACAACCTTTTCATGATTTGTAAATAATAATCCGTGCCTGGCGCAACGGGTAGGTATTACACAATCGAACATGTCAATGCCATAGTCCACGCATGTTACAATATCCTCAGGCATTCCTACGCCCATGAGATACCTAGGCTTGTCATCGGGAAGGAGGGCAGTGGTTAATGAAGTGATGTTCTTCATATCTTCTTTAGGCTCTCCTACACTCAACCCGCCTAATGCGTAGCCATCAAAACCAATATTTTGCGAGAGCTCCTCTACAGCTCGCAGCCTCAAATCTGGATACATTCCTCCCTGGATGATTCCAAATAATGCTTGCTCGCGATTTTTCTTAGCGGTCTTGGATCTCCTCGCCCAATTGAGGGTAAGTGCCAAGGATTTTTCTGCATCTTTGAAGTTGGCAGGATAGGATGTACATTCATCCAGACACATCATGATATCCGAGCCGAGAGCTTCTTGAATCTCAATCGCGAGTTCCGGACTTATGAAATGCTTGGAACCATCAATATGGGACTTAAAAATTACTCCGTCATCATTTATTTTCCTGAGAGTACCCAGGCTGTATACTTGGAAACCGCCGCTATCAGTAAGAATGGGAGAGCTCCAGTTCATGAATCTATGGAGACCTCCCAGCTTCTCAATAATTTCGTGTCCCGGCCTCAAATACAGATGGTAAGTGTTCGCGAGAATCAATTCTGTGCCGAGGTCATAAACAGTTTCAGGCGCGAGAGATTTGACAGCGCCTTGAGTGGCTACAGGCATGAAAACGGGCGTATTGACTTCACCGTGGGCTGTATAGAGTCTGCCAAGGCGAGCCCCTGATGAGGGGTCTCTTTTGACTATCTCAAATCGATACGTCATACATGTACGCGACGAATTTTTAGCATATATGCTAATACAATACGCCAGTTTCTGCTGAAGAAGATAGATCGATGATGCATATCAACAATGCGTTATTCTGGCCTACGTGGTACCTTGGGGTCAAGATGATTAATGGATTGATGAAATACCGGTGTTCCGGCAATCATTTCGTTTTTCCAACCTATAATATGAGCATGCAGTCTCCATAACTGTAAAAGCGGAATCTATTCCTGATTGCCTGGTTGTAGGACTTTTCTATCAAATGTTTACCGGCAAAGGCACAGGCGAGTAAGTAGAGGGATGACCTGGGAAGATGAAAATTAGTTATCAGTGAATCAACCCGACGAAAGCGGTGGCCAGGATAGATAAAGAGTCTGGTAAACGCGGAAGAGGGTGTAATCTTTCCTGTCTCATCGGCAGCTGATTCAAGAACCCTAGTTGACGTTGTTC